>JBPCQV010000025.1:0-7755 GCA_050997725.1 Acidimicrobiia bacterium | reverse complement strand
GCTTCGGGACGATACCTTCCTTGATGGGAGACTCCTCTCCTTTCTCGTTTTTCCCCCCTGGGGGGGGGGGGTGGCCGCCGACGAGGGGGGCGTACGAGGGGGGCGTCTTCTTGGGACGCGAAAGAAGTAACCCGTTTCGGAGTCGTCCGCAAAGAGAAAGCCTCTCGCGCGTCAACAAAACGCCCCCCTCCCCCTCGGGTACTCCCCCCTTCGGGGGGAGAAAAGCGTTCGGCTACTCCACCGGCTATGACTGGCCGGCGGCCCCGAGTACCCGGTTGGCAACAGTGTTACGTAGGAAGGCGACCGTGCCTTCGGTGAGCTCGTTTTGGACCGAGACGGTCGGGAAGCCTTCGATGCGGTTGGGGAGGAGCAGCGCACCGGTCCCCTGACCGGCCGACTCAAGAATCGCCCGGAGGCCCTGGTCGAGCACCTCTTCGTAGTCGCGCCGAAATCCATCGTCTCCGTAGCAGAACAGCACCGGAACTCCCGCTTTGACCAGCGACTCGACCTTGCGGGCGAAGAAGTTGGTATCGGTGCCCCCCACTCCGGTGATGGCAGAGGCTTGGGCTTTCACCAACTTGGCATACCGATGGCGGCGATGGCGGTTCAGCAGTTTCCGCCACCGCAGGCGTCGAAGGCGGTCAGCCCACCATCGCCATCCCTCGTCCTCGACCCGGATCTCCTTGTGGCCGCGGCGGATCGGACAGTTGTAGGCGACCAATCCCTCCAGGTCTGGCAGCTGGTTGAGGGCGTGCAGAGTCGACCAGGCTCCCATGCAGTTGGCAATGATCACCGGTCGGACCAGACCCCGGGAGGCGAGCCAGTCGTGAACCGCAACGATTTCGGAGGTGAAAGGCTGGTCTATTGCCGGTGTGTGGTAGTGGCCGTCGGCTTCCCCCACGCCGGGCCAGTCGAAGCGGAATGAGTGGAATCCGAGCTGGGCGATCTCTCGGGCCAGCCGGGTGCGGAATTGATTTCGGGCCGAAGAGGGAAAGACGCCGGCTCCCCATGCCACGATCGCGGTTCTGCCAATCGGGTGGGATGGGATCGTCAAGACTCCCGACAGCGTGTTCGTTCCGTAGGGAAAAAAGACCAGTTCTTCCCGAATCTCTTGGTTTACGTGTTCGATCGCCGTTCCTTTCGTTCGCCGAGCCAGTCAGCGGTGGTCGCGATGAGGTCGGCCACATTCAGCATCGAGCCGCTCCCCAGCCAGGATGACTCCGTCTTTTGGAAATGGCTGATGCTCACATCGTTGCCGCGGGCCTTCAACACCTCGGCGAACGAGTCGAGCTTGGTTCGACGGCTTCCCAGACCGGCGATCAACACTTGTCGCACTTGGGGGCCGAGCAGCTCAGCAATGTCGAGACTTTCCAGGCTGTAGACCAGGGGAGCCCATACGTCGTGTCCGAGCAGGTCGATTTGGCCTTCCCGGTCGAGATCGGCCCGCCACTGCGAAAGATCGGCGCTGCCACTGTTCTCGATAAAGGCGATCTTTGATGCCATACGAGCATCGTTGATGAAACTGAGGGGTTCGACTGCCGGCTCCCAGAGGACCAACGGGGCGCCCGGGGTCCTGGCCGCAGTTGCCGCCGCAACCAAGGCTCCGAGCTGAGTGCCCATGATCGCGACGGTTTCAAAGCCCAACGAAACCGCCTTTTCCAGCGCTACCGCGGCGTCATCACACATTGTCTCAAAGGTCATGTTTTGGCGGTCGCCGAAGCTATTTCCCTCCCCGGCATAATGAAAACGAACGACTCCCATCCCGCGAGACAACAGTTCCAGAGAGAAACTTCGCTCCCGGTGATAGTTGGAAGCAAACTCGCCCAGAACCGAGCTGCAAATCAACACCCCGAAGGTCGTTTCGGGACGGCGGGCGCTCCACGAATAGAGCAAGCCGTTCGGCCCGTCCAAATGCTCGAGAGTCTCCTCGGCACCAGTTTTCTCATCAAGCTTGACAGCCATCCCGCGTCCCCATGGTTTCGTCCCGGTTTCGATCGCAAACCTACTAGAAGCCCCTCTTCCCCTCCAATGGGCCGATGGCCGCTAACGGACTGGATCCCACCTAAGGACCGCCGAAGTCACGCCCCGATGAATCTCGATTGTCGAGAATCGTTCGAACCCCATGCGTTCGTAAGCGCGAATAGCACCCAAATTTTCCGACCCCACCACCACTTTGACGGGAGCTTCCATCGCCTTGAGCAAGGCGACGCCCAAGTCGGTGCCAAGCCCCTGACCGCGAAATTCGGGGCGGACGGCCATGGCCAGCAACTCCGCTGAGGGGGTTTCGACGCCTGCCCCCTCGTCGTTGTATCTGAGAGTCTCCCAGGCTTTGCGAGCCTGCGATGGACGCCACAGCCGGGGCAGAGCGGCCCATCCGGCGGAGAGCCCGCGCCGACGGAGAAAGTGCTTGTAGAACTCGGCGGTGTCTTTGACGCCGACGACGAACCCAACCGGAACCGACCCAACTTCGGCCACGAGAACAACGGCGTGCGGCCAGGCGATGAGCGACTGGTAGATGAGATCGATGAAGCCGACGCCCAATGTCGACAGGTAGCCGGTTGCAATGCTGTCACTGTGCATCTGGGCGATGAGCCGCGTTTCGTGGGGTAAGGCCCGGCGCAGGGTCGGGGCACTCTGTTCGTCAAACGCGCTCGCCAGTTGACCGAGTCCCTTGCGGACCGCCACGTCCCGATAAGTTGCCAGGACCCGGGCGACGACCACCGTCTCGTCGAAAAGCCGGCGGGAGCGATCAACGCCGGCTGCGCCCATCTTGCGCCGCAACTCCGGATCAGATCCCAGTCGCTCGATTGCTTCTGCCAGCTTCTGAGGATTGCGCACCGGGACCAAAATCCCGTTCACCTCAGCCTCAACCACCTCCCGGCAGCCGCGAATGTCGGTCGCCACCACGGGGAGACCGCTGGCGGCGGCCTCCATGGCTGCCCGCGGGAAACCCTCCCGGTGTGAGGGGAGGACGAAGAGGTCGAGCGCCCGATAGATGAGATCGATGTCGGTCCTCATGCCGAGAAAGCGCACGCCGCTAGCACGGGCTTGCTCGATCACGACCGGGCTCAGGGCATCGGCCTTGTCGACGTCGTCGGGACCTATGGCAAAGACCACGTAGTTGTCGGGAAGCTGTGGGACGGCCTCGAACAGCTCGGGAAAACCCTTTTCTGCCACGAGGCGGCCGACCGCTCCGACCGCGATCTGATCCGGATCCAAACCGAGGCTTGCCCTGATCTGCTCTCTTTCGTTCTCATCGACTGGGGGACGAAATTTGCTCAGATCGATGCCGTTTCCCAAGAGGTCGACTCGCGACCGAGGGGCGATGCGCCATTTCTTGATCAGTGCCAGGTCCTCTGAGCTTTGCACCAGCTCGGCATCAGAGAAACGTGCCGCCAGGGCTTCGAGGGAGTAGACCAGCGCTCGTTTGCCGGCCGGGGAGTCGGGAGAGGCGTAGAGACCATGGACTGTGTTGATCACGACCGGGGTGCCGGAGAGTCGGCCGATGATCCGCCCGTAAAGCCCTGGTTTGGGATTGTGAGTATGGAGGATGTCGGGCTTCTCGCGACGCAGGACCCGCCAAAGCTCGACCGCCGCCCGGAGGTCGTCGACAAGCGCCATCCCTCGGGTCGATGAGTGGAGCGGGATGTGTCGAATACCGGCGGCTTCGATTTCTTCAACCCAGGGGCCTGGGGAGCTGATGCCAATTGCTTCCCCACCGGCGTCGAGCACCGCCAGCATCTGCGGAAACACGAGGTAGCGCAGGCTCAAGTCGACAGTGGTGAGGTGGGCGACCTTCATGGCGGGGAGATAAGGCTCGTCAGGGCGGCGTCAAATGTGCGGGCCGCGGCTTCGATTGTGAAACGAGCGGCAACCATCTCCCTCCCGGCGGCTCCGGCGCGCCGGGCTTCGGCCGGGTTCTCCGAATATCGAGCAAGGGCCGCGACCAAACCGTCGGCATCGCCTGGAGCGATCAGACGCCCAGTGACTTCGTCGATGACGGCTTCTCCCACCCCGCCGACATCATACGCGACCACCGGGCGTGAGGCAGCCGCCGCTTCCAAGACCACCGCCGGCAGCCCCTCGGTTTGCGACGTCAGGAGGAGGGCGTTGGCCCATTCGAGATGCGGCTCGATACTGTCAACCGAGCCGGCCAGCTCGACGCGAGGCTCGAGCCCTCGGTCGGCGATCTCGGTTCGCAAGGAGCTCTCCAACGGACCAGTGCCGAGCATTCGCAATCGAGCGTTTGGGCTCAGCTTGGCGAAGGCCCGGAGAGCGGTCATCGGGTCTTTTTCGGTCGAAAGGCTCCCGATAAAGAGGATCCGAAACTCATGGTCCTGATCGATCGGGGGAATTTCGAGCAACGAAGCCCGCACCCCGATCGGAGTGACTCTCAGCTTTTGAGCCGGGACGCCGAGGGCTTCGCCCAATTGGCCGCTGGTCCGCGCCGACACCGAGAGGACCAGGTCAACTTGGGTCAAGAGCGCCCGATAGCTCGCTCGCTGATGAGCTCGGCGGGCCCAATAAAGCGGCTCACCGATGCTGGCGTAGGCCAAGCGCGGACGTCGTCGGAAAAGACGGGTTGCTAGCACCCCGTATTTCAGAGTCGATGAGCCAAAGGCGAGGAGCACCGACGGTCTCCGCCGCCGGAGATGGGTGCGTAGAGCCCAAACCGTCGGCAGGTCGAGCTTTCCCAGTTCACGTCGAGCGGAGAGGGGCTGGGCTCGAACTGACGCGCCGTCTCTCCGAGCTAGGGCGACGAGCTCCGTGTCCCACTTCTCTTGGCGGAGGGCGTCGCTCAAGAGCTCGCAAAAGACCTCGGCACCGCGTCGTTGGGTGCTTGCCACCAGGATCGTCAGCGATTTTCCTGGAGCCACGCCAGAGCAGGCTAGGCGGGATGGCAGAATGCACCAGCAATGAGCCGGTTCCTCACCGTTGCGGCCGCGCAGATGGGTCCTGTCGGTCGAGAAGAACGCCGAGAAGCTGTCGTCGACCGTCTGTTGCCCTTGTTACGCGAGGCCGACGGGCGCGGGGCGGAGTTGGTGGTATTCCCCGAGCTCGCGCTCACCACCTTTTTCCCACGCTGGTTTCTCGACGGCGAGGAAGAGATCGACGCCTGGTTTGAAACCGAGATGCCGGGGCCGGCCACGAAGCCGCTCTTCGAGGAGGCCGCGCGTCTCGGTATTGGCTTCTCGTTGGGTTATGCCGAGAAGTCAGTGGACGAAGGCGGAGAGTCTCATCGATTCAATACCCAGATCCTCGTGGCAGGAGACGGAGCAGTCGTCGGCAAATATCGCAAGGTGCACATTCCCGGCCACGACCAGAACGAAAAGTGGCGGCCGTTCCAGCATGCTGAGCGGCACTTCTTCGAGCCGGGCCGGGAGTTTTCGGTGTGGAGGGCATTCGGCGGCATCGTTGGCATGGCGATTTGCAACGATCGCCGCTGGCCCGAAACCTATCGGGTGCTTGGCCTGCAGGGCGCCGAGCTGATCCTGATCGGCTACAACACGCCGCTTCACTACGCGCCCGATCCCCAGCAGAACGCCTTGGCCGGTTTTCACAACCATCTGGTGATGCAGTCCGGCGCCTATCAGAACGGGGCATTCGTCGTCGGAGTTGCCAAGGGCGGAGTTGAGGAGGGGGTCGACTCGCTGGCCCAATCGGTGATCGTGGCCCCCTCCGGCCAGATCATCGCCCAGAGCATCACGACTGGCGACGAAGTGGTCTTGGCCAAGATCGACCTCGACTTCTGCGACCTCTACAAGCAGACCCTGTTCGACTTTGATCGCTATCGGGTTCCCGAGGCCTATCGGCTGATTACCGAACGCCGTGGCGCATCGCCACCCCCATGACCACCGTGGCCCGCGCCGTGGCTTTCCGGCTCAACGGTTCGGAGGTCTCGGCCTCTGCCGAGCATCCGCATTTGCTGGCCGCACTACGCGAGGAGATGGGCATTGCCTCGGCCAAGGACGGCTGTGCCCCTTCGGGTCAATGCGGCTGCTGCACGGTGCTGGTCGACGGCAAGGCGACGATCTCTTGTCAGATGTCGATGGCAAAGGTGGCGGGTCGCGAAGTGGTAACGCTGGAGGGTTTCGATCCGGCGGAGCGTGATCGATTCGCCCGCGCGTTTGCATCGACGGGGGCACTGCAATGCGGCTTCTGCACCCCTGGCATTGTCGTCCGGACCAAATCGCTGCTCGCCCAAAAAGGAAACGACCTCGACCGCGCCACTATCCAAAGCCGGCTTGGTGCCCATCTTTGCCGCTGCACCGGTTACACCAAGATCGTCGAGGCAGTCGAGCTCCTGGCCAGCGGTCAGCCGATTCCCGAGGCAACCCTCCCCGGGGGAATCGGCAAAGGCGGGGCGAAGTATGAAGGGATCAAGCTCGCGCTTGGCGACCGGGCCTTCATTGACGACTTCTTCATCGACGGATTGCTGCATGGGGCTCTTCGGTTGGCCGATCACGCCCGAGCCGAAGTGCTATCGATCGACCCGACCGAAGCCCTGGCCGTGCCGGGCGTCGTCGCCGTCTTCACCGCTCGGGACGTCCCGGGTGAGTTGAAGGTGGGGCTGATCCACAAGGATTGGCCGGTCTTCATCCCGGTTGGGGGCCGCACCTCCTATACCGGGGATGTTCTGGCGATGGTCGTAGCCGAGGACGTTCGTCTCGCGCAGAAGGCGGCGGCGTTGATCAAAGTCGCCTACACCGTCTTGCCGGCTATCACCGATCCCGTGGTGGCCTTGGAGTCGGAGGACGATGCGGTCTGGGGATTGACGGGGAACCGTCTCTCCACCAGCGCCTATCGGAGAGGTGATTTCGAAGCCGCGTTCGCGGCCTCCGCGTTCACCTTGCACGAAGTATTCGAAACCCAACGAGTCGAGCACGCCTTTCTCGAACCGGAGTCGACCCTGGCGATCCCCTTCGGCGACTCCGAGCTTTACGTCTACTCGGGCGGGCAAGGGGTGTGGGACGACCGCGATCAGATTGCTGCTGTGCTCGGGGTCGATAAGGCTCGCGTCACAGTCGAGCTGGTTTCCAACGGAGGAGCTTTCGGCGGCAAGGAGGATCTCTCCAACCAAGCCCAGACCGCTCTCGCTGCCTTGCTTCTCGACCGGCCGGTCAAATGCACTCTCACCCGCGAGCAATCGTTGCATCTTCACGCCAAACGGCACCCGATTCGCATGGAGATTTGGGCCGGCTGTGACGTCGAAGGCAGGCTGACCGCCTTCAAAGCGAGGATGATCGGCGACTCGGGACCCTACGCCTCGGTCGGGATGAAGGTCTTGGAACGAGCCGCCGGTCACGCGAGCGGTCCCTATCAGGTGCCGGCTGTCGACGTCGAGTCGATCGCAGTTCGGACCAACAACTCAGTTGGTGGGGCCTTCCGCGGCTTTGGCGCCAACCAGGCACAGTTTGCGATGGAGGGGGTGATCGACCGTCTTGGGGAGAAAGCGGGGATCGATCCCTGGGAGATGCGCCGGCGCAATGTCGTTGTCCCGGGCTCGGTCTGGGGGCCAGGCCAGATCATGGACGACGGCTGCCTTGGCGCCGGTCTTTGCCTCGACGCTGTCAAACCTCACTACGACCAAGCGCTCGCCGAAGGCAAGGCGGTCGGCCTTGGCCTCGGTCTGAAGAACGCCGGGTTGGGGAACGGGTTCAAAGAGTGGGCGAAAGCGGTTGTGCGTTTCGAAGCCGACGGGACCGTTGAGGTGCGCCACTGCTGGACCGAGATGGGACAGGGCATCCACACCGT
>JBPCQV010000078.1:0-6075 GCA_050997725.1 Acidimicrobiia bacterium | reverse complement strand
CCTCCGTGGAAGAGATACAGCCCGAAGTCGAACAGCGACGCTGAAACCGGTTGATCGTCTATAACGAGATGCTTTTCGGGCAAATGCCACCCGCGGGGACGGACCATCAAGGTTGCCACCTTGTCATTGAGCCGATATGACTTCTCTTTCGTGTCGAGGCGCAGTTCTCGTCGATAGGCCGCGTGAACGTTCGCTTGCCCGTCGATGAGATTGAGCCAGGTCGGGCTCGTTGCATCCTCGAAGTCCGCCATAAAGACCGAGGCCCCCGAGTTGAGGGCATTGATCATCATCTTCTGATCGACCGGGCCCGTGATCTCCACCTTGCGTTCGGTGAGGTCGGCGGGCACGGGATCGATCGTCCAATCTTTGGGAGCAGACTCGAGGAGCTCGAAAGGTGCGCCGGCGTAGAGGGCGCGTTGGCGTTCCTGTCGAGTCAAAAGCAGCTCGGCCCGTCGAGGACGGAAGGTCCGCTCGAGCAACGCGACGAACTCGAGCGCCTCAGCAGTCAGGACATCGCTCCGTCCCCCGGCGCGCAGCTCAAGCCGACTCATCGTTTCCCAATCATAATTTGACAGTATCTTTCATTCTTGACCTAGATTTCAAGTCAAAGTTGAGATAACTTCGGCTAAACTTGCCGCTGTGGCCTCCACTTTTGATATCGCCACCCTCGGGCACCGGATTCGTCACTACCGACGGCGGGCAGGGCTCACCCTGGACCAACTGGGTTCCCAGGTGGGCAAGCCCGCTCCCTATCTCTCGCTGGTCGAGAACGGGAAGCGAGAGCCCCGGCTGTCGTTTGTGACCGAAGTCGCGGTTGCGTTGGGGGTCAAGGTGGATGACTTGCTCAACCCCGAGCCGCCGAACCGTCGTGCCCAGCTTGAGCTCGAGTTCGAGCGCCTGCAGAAGAACCACTCCGAGCTGGGTCTTCCTCAACTGCGAACCTCGGCCCGCCTGAGCGATGAGGTGCTGGCGCATCTCATCGGCCTTTACCGGCACCTCGATCGGAGCCAGCCAGCGCCCGTGACGTCAAGCGAGGTTCGGAGAGCCAACGGCACCCTCACCCGCGAGCTCGAAGCTGCGGATGGGTACCTCGATCATGTTGAAACCGCGGCAGCCAAAGCCGTCGGCGCTTCTGGATACGGAGGAAGCGGGGCGATGTCGTCGCGTCACCTTCTCGATCTGGCGGCAGCGTTCGATTTCGAGGTGAGAGCCATCGAGGACATTCCTGCCTCGGTGCGATCGTTGACCGATCTCGAGAATCGCGTCATCTACATCCCCCAGCGCAACGAGCTGCGGACGAGACAAGCACGCAAGGCCATCTTGCAAACTCTGGCCGGATTCGCGCTCGGGCACGAAGCACCCAACGACTATGAAAGCTTCCTTCGCAACCGGCGGGAAAGCGCCTACTTTGCTTCGGCCGTCTTGATCCCGGAGGCGGCCGCAGTCCCCCATCTCCGAGCCGCTTCAGAGGCGCATGATCTCTCAATCGAGGACCTCAGAGAGGTCTTCTACACAACCTACGAGATGGCCGCCCATCGTTTCGCCAACCTTGGCACTAGGGCACTCGACCTCCGGACTCATCTCGTGGTCAGTGACCAGGACGGCATCGCCCTCAAAGCCTATGGCAACGACGATGTCCCCTTTCCTCGTGACGACGACGGTGGGGTTGAGGCGCAGCGACTGTGTCGCCAGTGGTCGGCGCGAAGCGCAGCGGACTCCGCCGACCGCTTCTCACTTCACTACCAATACACCCATACGCCGAACGGCACGTTCTTCTGCTCGACCTACTTGGAGCCGGAAGGCAACGGCAACGCGATCACGTTCGGCGTGCCGTTTCGCTCGTCAAAGTTCATGCGCGGGCGGGAAACCGAGAACCAAAAGACCTCAGCTTGTCCGACCGGGCCGTGCTGTCGGGTGCCGGACCCCGAGCTTCACAATCGCTGGGCCGGCAAGGTGGTCGCTTCACCTCGATCGCAAACGGCGATTGTCGGCTTGCTGGCGCCGGATCTCTATCCCCGCATCGACCTCACCGAGCTCTACGAGCTCCTCGACCGCCAGTAGGGCTCGGGGGCCCCGTAGTAACGCTCACGGACCGCGCCCCCTCCCCCTCGCTGCGCTCGGGTACTCCCCCGGCTAA
Organism: Acidimicrobiia bacterium; assembly: GCA_050997725.1. Taxonomy (GTDB): domain Bacteria; phylum Actinomycetota; class Acidimicrobiia; order Spongiisociales; family ZC4RG35; genus JACCTH01. Next base: position 3,938 of record JBPCQV010000078.1, on the reverse strand, counting down.
CCGCCAGGGGAGAGGGGATCCGATCCGCTCTCTCCCTCCCAAAGGTGGAAGTCCATCCTCCTCTCCCCCACCGGAGGGTGGGGCAGTGTCAGTCAGCAGGGAATCCGTCTTCTCCCCCACCGGAAGGTGGGGGAGTGTCCGCCGACGAAAGGAGGCGGACGAGGGGGCACCGTAGTAGCGCTCGCGGACCGCGCCCCCTCCCCCTCGCTGCGCTGGGGTACTCCCCCGGCTAACCGCCAGTGGAGAGGTCGTCGCTGTGGAAGCGGGGGTCGGTGCGCATCAACGCAGAGATTTGCTTGCGGAGGTTGACGGGGGCGTTGCGGATCCCGACCGCCACGGCAAAGCCGGCGTCATCGGAGGTGGTGATGACCAACTCTTCGCCCTCGGACATCACGTGGAAGCCATCGTCGAGGGCTTTGATCGCAAGACTGGACAGCGGCCATTCGCCGATCTCGAGATCGGGGGTCGCAATCCGCAACTCCTGATCGTCGGTGAGATCGATGGCGACTTTGATGGGCGGCGAGAAGTCACCCATCAGGCGCAGCAGTCCGTCGTAGTGCTCCATGCGCGCACAAACTAGGACAAATTGCCTTCCCAATTGGGTATTTCTTTCCGCTCAGGAGGCGAGGAACAGCGCCGGTTCGCCCAGGTTTTCGAGGACGACCGCCATGAACCGGCGGCCTTGTCCCCCATCGATGACCCGGTGGTCATAGGAGAGCGAGAGTGGCATCATCGGCGCCACCGACACAGCCCCGCCATTGGCCACTGCGCGCTCGGCGGCCCGACCAATCGAGAGGATGGCGGTGGTGCCGGAAGGGACGATTGGCGTTCCAAAGCCACCGCCGATCGCGCCGATGTTGGAGATCGTGAATGTCTGGCCGGTGAGCTCATCCGGTTTCAGTTTCCGCTCTTTGGCCGCCGCAGCTAACCGGCGGATGTCGGCCGCGGTCTCCAAGAGAGTCCTCGTATCGGCCGCCTTGACGATCCCCACCAGTAAGCCGTCAGGCGTGTCGACTGCCACGCCGATGTCGAAATGAGAGAACACCATCAGATCATCACCATCAATCGATGAGTTGAAATCCGGGAACTCCATAAGTGCCGGCAATACAGCTTTGATGATCAGAGCTTCGAGCGGCATTTTGACTCCATGGCGGGTCTCCAGCGCCTTTCTCGCCGCCAGCAGCCGAGCTGCCGGCGCCTCATCAAAGGTCGTGACATGGGGGATCTCGCGCCACGATTTGCTCATGTTGGAAGCGATCGTTCGCCGCAACTTCGAGAGCTGGCGGCGCTCTCCCTTACGATCAACGGGCAGCGGCGGCAGACCCGGCGCCTCCGGGATCGTGACCGTCCCTCCCCCGCTCCCGGCCGCCGCAATCACATCTTCTCGCGTGATGCGGCCGTCGGCTCCAGATCCGGTCAGCTGGGAAATGTCGACGTTCAAGTCCTTGGCGAGCTTGCGCACCAGAGGCAACGCTCGCACCGAACCGAGGGCTCGCTCCACCTTGCCCCGGCCTCGCGCGGTTAGCTCCTCGGCCTCGTCGCTAATGCTGCCAACGATGGGGGCCGCCTGATTGGGAGCCTCGGGCATCCCCTCATCGGTCGCCATCTCCTCGTCGACCTGATCGAGCCACGCTTCCGTTTCGGGATCCGGGCCTGGCCACTTCTCGTCGGGCTCGCCGATCACCCAAAGCACCTCGCCCACAAGCACGGTGCCACCCTCAGCCGCTCCGTGATGGATAACGGTGCCGGCATAAGGACTGGGAATGTCGACCACGGCTTTGTCTGTCTCGACCTCGACCACTGGCTGATCGACTTTCACCTCTCCCCCCACCGGGATCAACCAGCGCACAACCTCCGCCTCAGTCAGGCCTTCGCCAATGTCGGGAAGCAGAAACTCTCGGGCCATCAGCTCTCCAGCGTGCGGCGAGCGGCCGCGGCGATGCGAGTGGCGGACGGCAGATAGTGATGTTCGGATCGCTTCAAGGGGAACACGGTATCCCAGCCGGTGACCCGCAGGATGGGTGAGGCCAGTGAAAAGAGGCATTCCTCCTGCACGGCGGCGATGACCTCGCCTCCAAAGCCAGAGGTACGCGGAGCCTCGTGGATCACCACGGCGCGGCCTGTGCGTCCGACCGATTCGACCAATGTCTCAAGGTCCAAAGGTACGAGCGAACGGAGGTCGATCACTTCGGCCGAGATCTCTTCATCGGCCAGCAGATCGGCGGCTTGCCGCGTCTCCTTCGTCATCGCTCCCCACGTGATCAAAGTCACGTCGTCGCCTTCTCTCTCGACCCGCGCAGCTCCGATCGGTAGCGTGTACCACTCGTCGGGCACGTCCTCTTTAACCGCTCGATAGAGGCGGATCGGTTCCAGGAAGATCACCGGATCGGGATCCTCGATCGCGGCCAGCAGCAAACCTTTGGCGTCAAACGGGGTCGAGGGAACCACCACTTTCAGGCCCGGAACATGGGTGTAGATCGCCTCCATCGATTCGGAATGGTGCTCGGCGGCGCCAATGCCGCCGCCGTAGGGGATCCGGATGACCAACGGAGCAGAGAAGCGGTGACGCGAGCGGTTTCTGATCCGGGCGACGTGATTGATGATCTGGTCATAGGCGGGATACGAGAAACCCATGAACTGCATCTCCAGCACCGGCCGCAGACCACCGACGGCCATGCCAAACCCGACCCCGACGATTCCCGACTCGGCCACGGGGCTGTCAATGACCCGTTCCGCGCCGTACTGCTCTCGCAACCCGTCGGTCACCCGGAAGACCCCACCGGTGCGGCCGACATCTTCACCAAAAACGACCACGGCTTCATCCTTCCCGAGGGCGAGATCGAGGGCGTCGTTGATGGCTTGGGCGATGTTGCGAACCGTCATCCCCAACCTGCCACGTTCTCGGCTTGTTGGAAACGCAGATGGCGAGGGAGATCCGCATACATCGAGGCGAAGATGTCGCCGGGCCCGAGTGGAGCCATCTCCTCGGCGAGACCGATGGCCCGATCTATCTCCAGGGCGGCGGCGGTTTCGATTTCCTCCTGCCACTCGGCGGTCCACAGCTCGCGCTCGGAGAGAAAGAGGCGCACCCGTTCGAGGGGATCTCGCTGCCTCCACTCGTCGGTGAGAGTCCCGGCGCGATAGCGGGCAGGATCGTCGGCAGTGGTGTGAGGACCGATCCGATAGGTCACCGCCTCGATGAGCGTCGGCCCCTCGTTGGTGCGGGCGCGGACAAGAGCCTCTTCGGTGGCGGCGTAGACAGCGAGCAGATCGTTGCCGTCCACCTGCACCCCCGGCATCCCGTAGGCGATGGCCTTCTGGGCGATCGTCTCCGACTTGGTTTGCTCTTCGCGCGGCAACGAGATCGCCCAGCCGTTGTTCTGACAGAAGAACACGCACGGGGTGTTGAAGACGGCCGCAAAATTCATGGCCTCGTGGAAGTCGCCTTCGGAGGTGGCGCCGTCACCGAAATAGGTGATTGCCACGCGGCGCTCGCCACGGAGACGGGCAGCCCAGGCCAGACCGACGGCGTGGACCATGTGCCCGCCGACAGTGATCGAAGGCGGTAGCACCGGCACGTGGGCTGGCGGCGACCCACCCCGCTCGTCACCCGTGCGCCCGGCGAAAAGCAACTCGAGGGGATAACCCTGCATCCACATCGCCGCGGCGTCGCGGTAGCTCGCCACCATCCAATCCTCGGGTTCGAGGGCGGCGGCACTACCGACCTGGGCTGCCTCTTGGCCCTCGAAGGACGCATAAGTAGCGAGTCTTCCCTGCTTCTGCAGAGCGGTCCCCTTGCGGTCAAAGGTCCGGGCAAAGACCATGGCGCGATAGAGCCTGCGAACGACCTCCGGCTCCAACGGTGAAGGCGCAACGAGATCTCCGGAAGGGGTAAGGACGGCCAACATGCGCGTGGGATCGAGCGTAGCGATCAGGGG
>JBPCQV010000149.1:0-3128 GCA_050997725.1 Acidimicrobiia bacterium | reverse complement strand
GAGGTGCAGCACAGCGCTCGCAAGGCGTAGAACACGTCCCCCGGCGGCGCCAGGCCGATGACCTCCACCGCTCGCATCATCTCCCCGCTGGCTCCGGCCGCGATCGGTAGGCCGGCCGCGCGCAGTCGATGAAAGAAGCCCACCAATGTCCCGAGGCTGCTTGGCCCGCTCGTGGATCGTTGCCTAACAGTCAGCGCTGGCCGGCCGGAGGTACCAAAGACCACCGGCATAAAGCGGCGCAAGCGACAGATTGGCGCAGGTTGTCGTGTATTCCATCGGCAGCTGGCGCCATTCGAAATGCATGCCGTCGGGCACGTGCCATGTGCCTCCCCACGAGAACCCCCACCGGCGGAACACCTCGACGACCGCCGGCGATAGCGTGGGCGGGGCGCCAAACGGGTTCCCGGTGGGATTGATATCGATCGCAATGCCCCAGGTGTGGCGTGAAACCGAAAAGCCCGGGTCGGACCCTCGGTTGAGCCGGGCGTTGAAACAGCCACCTGCCAGCTGAAAATCAGCCGGGTCCAATTGGTCGAGCAACTGTGCGCGAGCAAGGTCAGCAACCACGCCCCTGAGATAGGGGACCAGCAAACGATGACATTCGAACGCCCCCAGAGGGGCGAGATCGACCGCGACGATGTTGGCCTCCTTCCAGATCGGGTCGACTTCGACTTCGTCGCCGCCGATCGAACGCATGGCGAACTCGCCGAAACGCTGTTTGACGAAAGCGACCGGGAGCACAGGGTCGGTCAGGGGTAGGGTGTTGGGACCAACCACCCGGACCGACAAATCGAGCTGACTCGCTCCGAGTGCTTCCTCGGTGCGGACCGGGTCCCCTCCCCAGAGGAACAAGGCGAAAGGACGATCGATCCCGAGCTGTGCTCCTGTCGGCCGATCGACCAGCACCTCGGACCAATGGATGAGCTCGTCGGGGACAATCGCTCCAATCGCCAGCTCGACGAGCCCGCCCGCGGGTGATTCCAGGGTGACGAAATCCCCCACCTGGGCGCCTCGCAAAGCGGCGGTCAATGCCCCCATCACCACTTGGCCCCCGCCGAGCACGCTGCGGATCTCCGGAGCGAGCAGCGGCGGGAATGAGTACATCGCCGAGACCAGGAGCGGGTAGCAAAATCCGTCCGGGGGGGCTTGCACTATCACTTCGGCGCGGCGAACCGCCATCAGTCGGAGGGTCATCCGGTGAAGCTCAGTAACTGCCGAGCCGCTGAGCGTGGCCGCGCTCCGCACTCGGGCAATCGTGTCGGCGGTCAACCCGCCGCTTTGACGGACTTCGACGCTGAGCGAGGTTGAGCCGGCGATCGGTGGCGCGACCACGCCCGGCAACGAAACGCTCAAGGCAATCGACAGAGTCACGAGGAGGGTTTTCATGAATGGATCAGCGACTCCAAACCATGACCACGCACCCGGTCGATGTCCTCCCGATACTTGAGGATCGCCCCCAAAGTCTCATCGATGACGACCGGTTCGAGTTCGTTCGCATTGAGCAGCTTGAGCGCTGCCGCCCAATCGAGAGTCTCGGCGACGCCTGGCGGTTTGAACAGGTCAAGCGAGCGCAGGTCGGCCATGGCCAGGGCGAGCTGACGGGCCAAGATGCCGTCGACTCCCGGCATCCGGACGCGCAGGATCTCGACCTCCCGTTCCACGCTTGGGTAGTCGAGCCAGTGGTAGAGGCAGCGACGCTTCAACGCGTCGTGAATCTCACGGGTCCGATTGGAGGTGATCACCACCACCGGCGGCTCCTCGGAGCGGATGGTGCCGATCTCGGGGAGGGTGACCTGAAAGTCGGACAGCAGTTCGAGCAGATAGGCCTCGAACTCCTCGTCGGCGCGATCGAGCTCGTCGATCAAGAGCACCGGCCGCTCACCTGCCGCCGCCGCCTCGACGGCCTTCAGCAGCGGACGAGGCCGCAAGAACTCGCGGCTCATGATGTCGGAAACCTCGGCTTCGGCGCCCTTCCCAGTTGCCTCGATCATCCGGATGGCAAGCATCTGGCGAGCGTAGTCCCACTCGTAGAGGGCCTGGCTGGCGTCGAGGCCCTCATAGCACTGAAGGCGGATCAACTCGGCGTCGAGGATCGTGGCGAGGGTCTTGGCGACCTCGGTCTTGCCCACCCCGGCCTCGCCTTCGAGGAACAGGGGACGGCCAAGTTCGAGCGCCAGGTGGGTGGTGACCGCCAAACCGCGATCTGCCACATACCCGTGTTGCGCGAATGCGGAGACAACAGCGTCGACGGAGAGCAAGGAACCCAAATTCTACGCCAGGGAGGTTGATCCGGAAACCTCCGGTTCTGCTAGTCGCGCTACGACTAGCAGAACCGAATGTTTGGGTTAACTCGACGCCACCTCGCGCTCCGGACCCAGCATTCGAGCACCGAGCACGGCGACCGCGAGCGCCAGAATGATCGTCCGTGATGGCATCGGCACGATCGCCAGCGCGCTGCCGGCGATCAGGAGCACACAGACCCAACGTGGGAAGACGCGGGCGCGGAGGGTTGCAACCCCGAACAAGACCCAACCGATCACGAGCACCGCGGACGACAAAAAGAATCCGGCGAGAAGGATTCCCGAGCTCTCGTTGACAAGTTCGGGAACCTCGTCGGCGATGTACGGGACGACGAAGACGTACGTCCACTGCCCACCCGCCGCTAGCACGGTTCCGACGAGGGCGACGAAAAACGCCGCTGCTCCGCCGGCGGAGATCCGATCGCGCTGGCGGAAGTAGAGCGCCACGAGCGCCGGCACGAGACAGACGATCGAGCCGAGAGCGGAACCTCCTGCGAAGTAGAACCCTATGGAACCGGCAGCCTCGCTGATCGAACCCGATCCGACCGACGCGAGGAAGCCGATGAGAGCCGAAACGGCGAGCACGAAGGAAGCGATGCCGGCGTAGGCACCCCACCGGACAATGATCGATTGCGTCATGAACCCCTCCTCGACGCCCAGCAGCCTCGAAGTTCGGCTGGCACCACCAGACTTAAGGTTTCGGGTTAGGACTCAACGCCAGGGTTAGGGCTCGCTTGGCGTAGACCGTGGCGAGGTGAGCCTTGTATTCCTCGGAGCCGTACAAGTCCTCGAGAACCGAGACGCCGTCGGCGGCCTTGCTCGCCGCCT
>JBPCQV010000125.1:0-3330 GCA_050997725.1 Acidimicrobiia bacterium | reverse complement strand
CCCGTTCCACCGAGAACAACGCCATCTCCAAGCCAGGAGAAATCTGGCGCGCCCATTGCGCTCAGCGCGCCAATCAGCGCCAGCAAGCCGATTGAGGCGCCTCCGGCGCCCAGACGGCGGCCAGCCGACATCTGATTGAGAAGCGCGAATCCGCCTATCCCCAACGCTATCGCGCCCAGAAACCAGAGCGGCCAAAGGGGAATCGCGCCGAAGACTCGTAAGGGGTTCCCATAGGCCTGCACCGCAGCTAGGAGCAATGCGCCCGCGGCAGCCATGATCGCGATCGCCACCGGCCCCCGGCTGGGTTCGGGACGGGTCTCAACCGGGAAGTCGAACTGCCGGAACTCGGGCGGACGAGGGGCTATCCGATCATCCACGTCATATCCGTCATCCCGCGCGTTGGCCACCTGACGGACGAGGCGGGGCGAGCTGGAGGAACGGATCCCCACAGCAAGGGCAAAACGTGCGTCGTCATTCGTCGACAGCACCAGTTCTTCCCCCTCGACCTTGATATGGAAGCCATCGACCCGAGCCGAGATTCCAAGACCCGACAGAGGCCAGCGTCCTAGCTCGCCGTAGGGCGAGACGAGGCTCATGGTCTCGTCGTCGAGGTGCACCTCGACCCGGATGCCAGTATCGGCATCCCCGGCCATGCGGATGGTGCCCTTCAGGTCGGTACTCTTCATCGCTTCCTTCAACTGGTCAAAACTCTAGATCGCCAACCCATGCCTGACTACATCTACTCCATGTACAAAGTCAGCCGGCACTATCCGCCGGATCGTGACGTGCTGCGAGATATCAGCCTCAGCTTCTTCTACGGGGCCAAGATCGGGGTCATCGGTCCTAACGGCGCCGGCAAGTCCTCGCTATTGAAAATCATGGCCGGCCGCGACGACGGCTTCACCGGCCAAGCGCGGCTCGAAGAGGGCTACACGGTGGGCATGCTCGAGCAAGAGCCTCAGCTCGACGAGTCGAAGGATGTCCTCGGCAACGTGTTGGACGGCGTGGCAGCGAGCAAAGCGCTGCTCGACGAGTACCAGGAGTTGCTCGCCGGTTGGGCCGACCCGGAAGCCGACTACGAAAAGCTCGGAGCCCGCCAGGAGGTCCTCGAGAAGAAGATCGAAGCAGCCGGGGCCTGGGAGCTCGATCGCCAGGTCGAGATCGCGATGGATGCCTTGCGATTGCCTCCCAGCGACGCCGAAGTCTCGAGGCTGTCGGGCGGTGAGCGTCGTCGGGTCGCGCTGTGTCGGCTGTTGCTTTCCCATCCCGACTTGCTGCTGCTCGACGAACCGACCAACCATCTCGACGCCGAATCCGTTGCCTGGCTCGAGCGCTTCCTCCACGAGTACACGGGAACGGTGATCGCCATCACCCATGATCGCTACTTCCTCGACAACGTGGCGGGGTGGATCCTCGAGCTCGACTCAGGCCGCGGTTTCCCATTCGAGGGGAACTACTCGAGCTGGTTGGAGCAGAAGCAGGCGCGGCTGGCGCAGGAGGAGAAGGAGTCGTCGGCTCGCCAGCGAACCCTGCAACGCGAGCTCGAGTGGGTGCGGATGTCGCCGCGTGCTCGGCAGGCCAAGGGCAAGGCCCGTCTCACTCGCTACGAGGAGCTTGTGGCCGACGCTCAGGCCACCGAGAAGCGGGCCGATCGTCTGGAGATCGAGATTCCGTTCACGAAGCGACTAGGCGACAAGGTCATCATTGCCCATGACGTTGACAAGGGATATGGCGAGCGTTTGCTCATCGACGACCTTTCGTTCTCCTTGCCACCAGCCGGGATCGTCGGCGTGGTCGGCCCGAACGGGGCCGGCAAGACAACCCTCTTTCGGATGATCACCGGACAGGAAGAACCCGACTCGGGAAAGTTCGAGGTCGGTTCGACCGTGGAACTCGCCTACGTCGACCAAAGCCGTGACGCCCTCGACCCGGCCAAGACGGTCTTCGCCGAGATCAGCGGCGGCTCCGACTTTCTCAAGGTCGGCAACCGCGAGCTCAACAGCCGGGCCTATGTGGCCTCGCTCAATTTCAAAGGATCGGACCAGCAGAAGAAGGTGGGAACACTCTCGGGCGGTGAACGCAACCGGGTCCATCTCGGAAAGATGCTTCGCACCGGTGGCAATGTCATCCTCTTGGATGAGCCCACCAACGACCTCGACGTCGACACCCTTCGTGCCCTCGAGGAAGCTCTACTGGCGTTCCCCGGTTGTGCGGTGGTGATCAGTCACGATCGCTGGTTCCTCGACCGGGTCTGCACCCACATTCTTTCCTTCGAAGGTGACTCCCAGGTCCATGAGTATGCAGAAGGGAAAATCCGCTTCTTCGAGGGGAACTGGAGCGAGTACGAAGCCTTCATGGTCGACCGCTATGGGCCTGAAGCACTCCAACCTCATCGTCGCAAATATCGCCCGGTGTGAGAACTGCCCTGAAGCGGACGAGGTGCCCGTGGAAGCGCTAACTACCCGCGGAGGTCCGGCCGAGGGACAGCCCGCTCGTATGCCCAAGAAGGAAAATTCGCTTGCGGAACGTCGTCGGATAATGGAAGTCTTGTCGGATGTCCGCCGACGGAGTGTTTGACGACCGCATCGCTCGCACCTACGACGAGGACAGTGCCGACATGTTCGCCCCCGAGATCCTCGGCCCGACCATTGACTTCATCGCCGAGCTAGCCGATGGTCGGCGGGTCTTGGAGTTCGCGATAGGAACTGGTCGTGTCGCGCTGCCCTTGAGCGGTAGAGGCGTCGAAGTTTCGGGCATCGAGCTGTCACGGGCAATGGCGGCACAGATGATCGCCAAGCCCGGCGCCGCTGGTATCCCTGTCACGATTGGCGACATGGCGACCACGCGAGCAGAGGGCACGTTCGGGCTCGTCTATCTCGTGTACAACACGATCACGAATCTGCTCACCCAGGACGAGCAAATCGCCTGCTTCTGCAACGCTGCAGCTCACCTCGACATTGGTGGCCACTTCGCTATTGAGGTCTTTGTCCCAGCGTTGCGCCGCCTCCCACCCGGAGAGAGCCTGATTGCGTTTGATGTTTCTGACGACCACGTCGGAGTCGACGAGTACGACATTGTCAACCAGCGATTGACCTCCCATCATTATTGGGCCGCCAAGAGTCGGGGCGACACCTTCGACTCGCCGCACCGATATGCTTGGCCAGCGGAGTATGACCTCATGGCACGGATCGCAGGTCTCACACTCCGCGAGCGGTGGAGCGACTGGCAACACACCCCCTTCACCGCCGACAGCACCTCGCACGTGTCGGTGTGGGAAAAGACCGCACTTGAATCCACCGCTCGATAGGAGTCCGAACCACCATCCGGTCG
>JBPCQV010000073.1:0-6345 GCA_050997725.1 Acidimicrobiia bacterium | reverse complement strand
TTCTTGGGCGGTGGCGGCGGGGGCGGCGGTGGGGGCGGCGGAGGTCCTTGGTAACCCCATTTCCCGTTTTTCGCGCATCAAACGCAAGTGAGAGTTGGTGTGGGTGCGCGAGAACGGGAGGTAGAGGAGGTGGCCTACGTTGTCCTGGTCAGCGGTGCCGGGTCGAACCTCGAGGTTCTGATCGAAGCCGATGTCGGCGAGATCAGCCTTGTTATTGCCGACGTTGATTGTGCGGCGCTCGCCAAGGCGGACGCGGCGGGGATCGCGTGGAAAATCGTTCCTTATCGAGGCGGCCGGTCGAGCTTCACCAACGAGATTCTTGAGATGGCCGGCGACGCCGAAGCCCTGGTACTGGCAGGGTTCATGCGAATCCTCGGCAAGGAAGCCATGGCTAATTTTCCCAATCGGATCGTCAACATTCATCCCTCGTTGCTGCCCTCGTTTCCCGGGCTCGAAGCGATCGCCCAAGCGCTGGCAGCCGGGGTAAAAGTCACCGGTGTGACGGTGCACTTCGTTGACGAGCAAGTTGATCATGGACCGATCGTCGCTCAAGAGGCGGTCCCGGTTCTGCCGGAAGACGATGTCCGTTCATTGCACGCACGGATCCAGATCGAAGAGCACGATCTCTATCCGCGGGTGGTCGAAGCGCTGCTCGCGGGGCGGTTGTCGGTAGAAGGGAGAACAGTGCGTTGGAGCTAGCTCGACTGCCTGTCCGACAAGCCTTGATCTCGGTGCACGACAAGACCGGGGTGGTCGATTTCTGCCGCCGTCTGACCAACTGCGGTGTTGGTTTGATCAGCTCCGGGGGCACCGCGGCGACGCTGGCCAACGCCGGGATCGAGGTCACCTCGGTCAGCGATGTCACCGGCGCCCCAGAGATGCTGGGTGGCCGGGTGAAGACGTTGCACCCCCGAATCCACGGCTCGATCCTCGCCCGGCCTACCGATCCCGAACATCGTCACGACCTCGAGAGGGAGGGGATCGAACCGATCGAATTGGTGGTCTCGAATCTGTATCCCTTCGAGCAGGACCCGTCGATCGAACAGATCGACATCGGCGGGGTGGCGCTGACCAGGGCGGCCGCGAAGAACCATGAATTTGTCGGCATCGTGGTCGACCCCGCGCAATATGACCAAGTTGCCACTGAGATCGAAGCCGGGGGCCTGCTCGCCTCGACCCGACTCGACCTCGCCCGGACCGCTTTCTTTCGAACTGCCGCCTATGACGCGGCCATCGTCGGCTGGTTTGAGCGCAGCGAGCGGTTGCCGGAGCGGTTGGTGGTGGCGTTGGAAAAGACCGATTCCCTGCGGTATGGAGAGAATCCCCACCAAGAGGCGTCCGTGTATTCGGAGATCGGGACATCGCCCTGGTGGAAGTCGGCTCGAATGGTGCAGGGAAAGGAACTGTCGTTCAACAACCTGGCCGATGCCGAGGCAGCGTTGCGCTTGGTCGACACGATCGAAGAGCCGGCGGCGGTGATTATCAAACATCTCAACCCCTGCGGGGTGGCGGTGGGTCGAGACCTCGAGACGGCGTTCGCCCGAGCTTGGGATTGCGACCCGGTTGCGGCTTTCGGCGGAGTCGTCGGCCTCAACCGGCCGCTCACTTCGGCGCTGGCCGGTGCTCTTGGCGAACGGTTCGTCGAGGTCGTGGTCGCATCGAAGGTGGAAAGCGTCGCAGGAATCAAAGCCGCCGTACGGGTGCTCGAGGCCGCGAAACCGCATTGCTCAGATCTCGACTTGCACCGAATCGAGGATGGCTTCCTGGTGCAACGGCGCGACGAAGCTTCCGGGGAGTTCACGACTGTCTCAGATCGACAGCCAGAAAATTGGGAGGATCTGTGGTTGGCTTGGCTCGTTGCCACCCACACCAAATCGAATGCGGCGGCGATCGTGCGTGACGGGGCGGCCGTCGGCATCGGGGCGGGCGACCAAAGCCGGGTGGGGGCCGTGGTCAAAGCCGTGCGGCAGGCGGGGGATCGAGCGAATGGGGCGGTGGCCGCCTCTGATGCGTTCTTCCCCTTCGCCGACGGCATCGAAGCGTTAGCGCAAGCCGGTGTGATCGCAGTGGTCGCTCCCGGCGGATCTCGCAACGACGCCCTGGTTGTCGAGGCGGCGAACCGGCTCGGCATCGCCCTGGTGCGCGCCTCGCTGCGCCATTTTCGCCACTGATTACCGTTCCTAGTCGTGGCGCAGATTCTCGACGGAAAACCGGTGGCGGCCGCGGTCAAGGTGGAGGTGGCGTCGGGGGTCCGATTGCTGCGGAGATCGCCCGGCCTCGCCACAGTGATTGTCGGCGATGACCCCGCCTCCCATGTGTACGTGCGTGGCAAACGCCGCGATGCCGAGGAGGTGGGGATGGTCTCGATCCACCACGAGCTGCCCTCCTATGTCGGCCAGGAGCGGGTCGAGGAACTTATCGGCGAGCTCAACAACGACCCCAAGGTCGATGGCATCCTGGTTCAGCTTCCTCTCCCGGGCGACCTCGATGGTGAAGCGGTGGTTGGAGCGATCGACCAGGGCAAGGATGCCGACGGGCTCCATCCAGCGAACCTCGGGCGATTGGTCCTCGATCAGCCCGGCCTTCGACCCTGCACCCCTTCGGGGATCATGCGGATGCTCGAGCACTACGAGGTTCCGATTCGTGGAGCCAAAGCGGTGGTTCTGGGGCGGTCCTTCTTGGTCGGTCGGCCGATGGCGTTGCTGCTCGGCGCCCGCGGAGTCGATGCCACCGTCACCGTCGCCCATTCCCGGAGCCGCGACCTCAAAGACCTCACGGCGAACGCCGACCTGATCGTGGTGGCCATCGGTTCACCTGGTTTCCTGACCGCCGACATGGTGCGCTCCGGCGCGGTCGTGATCGATGTCGGGATCAACCAGATCGGCAAGAAACTCGTCGGCGACGTCGATTTTGGCCCGGTCTCCGAGATCGTCTCGGCGATCACCCCGGTCCCCGGCGGCGTCGGCCCGATGACCCGCGCCATGCTTCTCGTCAACACGTTGAAGGCCGCCCGCGCCCACGGTTGATGAACCCTGATCCGTCAGCCGCTCGCTGGCGGTACCTGGTCCTTCTCGGCCTCCGTTGGTTTCCAGTCGGTTTTTTGATCCCGATCACGGTGCTGCTCCCGCTCGCGCGTGGTCTCCCGCTGAGCCAGGTCGGGGTCGTCTTTGCTGCTCAGGGGATCCTGGTGCTGGCGCTAGAGCTGCCAACCGGCGGACTGTCCGACGCGTGGGGTCGGCGGCCGGTTCTTTTGCTGTCGTCGGTCGTCGGGATTGCCGCCCTCGGGATGCTGGTAGTGGCCGATTCGTTCGGCGAGTTTTTGGTGGTTTACGCGCTCCAAGGGGTCTACCGCGCCCTCGACAGCGGACCGCTCGAGGCCTGGTACATCGACGCCACGCTGACCGCCGACCCCAGTGCCCACCTGGAACGCCGTCTCTCCACCGGGAGCGCGGTGCTCAGCGCGGCGATCGCGTTGGGGGCGCTCGCGTCCGGCGGGCTGGTCGCCCTCGATCCGTTTCCATCGATCGACGCCCTCACCTTGCCGGTGCTCGTCGCAGCGGGCTTGTCCGTCCTGGGTGCCCTCGCGATCGCCGTGCTGATGACCGAGCACCGGGCCGGCCATGAGCGGCTCGGATTCCGCGCCTCTGCACGCCGCGTCCCGCAAACGGTCAAAGACGGGGTCGGGCTCGTCCGAAGCAACCGGGTCCTGCTGGCGATCATTGCAGTCGAACTGTTCTGGGGTTTTGGCATGGTGTCCTTCGAGGGTCTCATGCCGGTTCGCCTCGCCGAAGTGGTCGACAGCTCCGATCGGGCCGCCGCTCTCATGGGTCCGGCCGCCTCGACCGCTTGGCTCGCCTTCTCGGCGGGGGCGGCGGTGATCACCACGGTGAGCCGGCGGGTGGGGGTCGCCCCGACCGCCGCCCTCACTCGGGTACTCCAAGGCCTGGCGGTGGTTTTCATGGGGTTGAGCGCGGGGCCGATCGGGCTCGTGACCGCCTACCTCGCTTGTTATGCGATCCACGGCGCCTCGAACCCTCTGCATATGGCCTTGCTTCATCACGAGGTCACTACCGACAATCGCAGCACGATCATCTCGCTCAACTCGATGGTGGGCCAGCCGTCCGGTGCGATCGGGACAGTGGTGCTGACCGCGTTGGCCGACGCCACGTCGGTCACTACCGCGCTGTTTGTCGGTGGCGTTGTCCTCGCCGTGGCGGCGCCTCTCTACCTGCCGGCTTGGCGCCGCGAGCGCGTTCGTCGGCTCGGACTCATACCACCCAGGCCGTTACCCTGATCGTTCCGAGAGGAGAGAGTTGGCTACTTCGATCACTATGGGCCCGAGTGGGCTATCGGTTCCCGACGACCCGATCGTCCCGTTCATTGAGGGCGATGGCATCGGTCCCGACATCTGGGCGGCCGCGGTTCGGGTCCTCGAAGCCGCCGTCGACAAGGCCTACGGCGGGAGCAAGAAGATCGAATGGAATGAGGTCCTCGCCGGTGAAGAGGCCTACACCAAGACCGGCGCCTGGCTGCCCGACGAAACCGTCGAGGCTTTTCGCACACATCTGGTGGGGATCAAAGGGCCTCTGACCACTCCGGTTGGCGGTGGGATCCGCTCGCTCAATGTCGCCCTTCGCCAGACCCTTGACCTCTATGCCTGCGTGCGGCCGATCCGCTGGTTCCAGGGGGTGCCCTCCCCGGTCCGGCATCCGGAACTGGTCGACATGGTCATCTTCCGCGAGAACACCGAGGATGTCTACGCCGGCAAGGAACTCGAGGAAGGGACCGAGGGCGCCAAACGGTTGCTCGAGTTTCTCGACAACGAATTCGGATGGGAGATCCGCCCCGACTCCGGCCTCGGGATCAAACCCGCTTCGGTCACCGGGTCGAAACGATTGGTGCGCGCGGCGATCGAATACGCGCTCGCGAATCGCCGCAAGTCGGTGACGCTCGTCCACAAGGGCAACATCATGAAGTTCACCGAAGGCGCCTTTCGCAAATGGGGTTACGACGTGGTTTCGTCTGAGTACTCGGATCGCGCGATCTCTTGGGAAGACTCCGGCGGTGAAGCAGGCGACAAGCTCCTGGTCAAGGACGTCATTGCCGACGCCTTTCTCCAACAGATACTCACCCGTCCGGCTGAATACGACGTCATCGCCACCATGAACCTGAACGGCGACTACATCTCCGACGCCCTCGCCGCCCAGGTTGGCGGCATCGGGATTGCCCCCGGGGGCAACATCAACTACGTCACCGGTCACGCCGTCTTCGAAGCGACCCATGGCACCGCGCCCAAGTACGCCGGCCAAGACAAAGTGAACCCCGGCTCGGTGATCCTCAGCGGCGAGATGATGCTCCGCTATCTGGGATGGGCCGAAGCGGCCAACCTCATCATCTCGGCACTCGAGGCCACGATCGGCGACAAAGTCGTGACCTATGACTTTGCCCGTTTGATGGACGGGGCCACCGAGGTCTCAACCTCGGGATTTGGATCGGCGCTCATCGAACGGATGTAGATGCCGACGCTCCAGATCACCCGTCGCTCCGATGTCCTGCCTCCGGAGGAGATGGCGGCGCTGGGCCCGACGATCGCCGCGATCGAGAAGCTGAAAGAGGAACGCAACGCCGTCATCCTCGCTCACAACTACATGACGCCGGACATCTATCACACGGTCGCCGATCTGACCGGCGACTCTTTGGCTCTGGCCCGCATGGCAACGGAAGCCACGGCCGACGTCATCGTGATGGCGGGCGTCCATTTCATGGCCGAAACCGCCAAGATGCTCAGCCCCCAGAAGACGGTCCTCATCCCTGACCTCCGCGCCGGCTGCTCGCTTTCCGAAGGGATCACCTGCGCCGATGTCCGCAAGCTCAAAGAGCAGCATCCGGGCGTGCCGGTCGTGACCTATGTCAACACCTCGGCCGAGGTGAAAGCCGAGTCAGACATTTGCTGCACGTCTGGCAACGCCAAAGAAGTGGTCGAGTCGCTCGGGGTCGACAAGATCATCTTCACTCCCGACCAGTATCTCGGCCGTTGGGTCGCCTCCCAGACCGACGTCGAAGTGATTCTGTGGGAGGGGTCTTGCATGGTCCACGACCGTTTCACCGGCGAAGAAATTCGCCGCCACCGGGCCGGCTACGACGGAATCAAGGTCATCGCCCATCCCGAGTGTCCGCCGGACGTGCTGGCCGAGGCCGATTTCGTAGGCTCCACGTTCGGAATGCAGAAATGGGTCACCGAGAATCAACCCCAACAAGTGATGATGATCACCGAATGCTCGATGTCCGACAACGTCACTGCCTATGCCCCGGAGACGGATTTCATTCGGCCCTGCAACCTTTGCC
>JBPCQV010000060.1:0-5295 GCA_050997725.1 Acidimicrobiia bacterium | reverse complement strand
GGGCCCATAGCTCAGCTCGGTTAGAGCGCGTCCCTGATAAGGACGAGGTCCGTGGTTCAAGTCCACGTGGGCCCACCAAAAGAGTCTCATTCGAACCATGCCCACAAGAAACAGAGGTGATTTCTTCCCAGGGCAGGTTTCCATGTGGCCTCTCGCGTCGACCCATGACGTGCCACCTGTGGTAGGTCAGCGCGAGCTCCGGTGCTTTCAGCAATTCCTCTTCTCACCCGAGTCGTTCGGTCAGGTCGTCGCCAAGTAGGTCTTGGATCGGTCTTCGAAGGTCGGCTCCGGCGATCCGATCATCAAGCAGGTAGAGCTTCTCGAAGAACGCCTGGTTCATAAGCCGGCGCAACTTTCCGTTGGCTCCTTTGTAAACCCCGACACACTCAGACAACCGCCTGAGGTTCGACTCCAACGTCACAATGGCCAGGTCGATATCGTTCGTAGCCCTCTCCAAAAGTCGCCGAGCGACGAGTTCTTCGTGGCGAATCCTCTCTAGGACTCTCACACGCGGTGGAGCGACCTCAGGGGCTCAGGTCATCTGGACTGGTCTCTTAGGGTCGTCAGCAATTTTCAATGGAGTAAGGGCAATGCAGATCGGCGACGTACTTCTGCTCTCGCTCAGCATCGGCCAATTGGCCGTGACAGGCTTTCGGATCACTACGGCTATCGAAGCTGCGAAGGCAACTTCATCTTGTCGTGGTTAGGAAATCTGACTGAGCGATCTTCCTCAGATAGCAAACAGCTGACAAGCTCGACGAGCTAGATCACCCAGGCAAAACTGGATTTCCCCCGATCACCTCCCAACACGGCATGTGGATTCCCGCCGGAACAGGTCTGCCGGTCTTGACCGCCAGAAGCGTCTTTGAGTCCGGTGTGAGCACCACTTGGACTCCTCCCGGATCAAAGCCGTGAGCGATCACACACTGTTCGTATTCATTAGACAGCACGGCGACGATATCCGATTGGTCGCTCGCTCCGCAAGCGCTTGTGAGCGCGGCTGCCGCAAGCAGGGCCGCCAACCTGCTCCGGATTGGCTTGGTCCCGCGGCTCAAGGAATCTGCGATGCCCTGAGCACGCGCTATAGCGGTTCTTACCGACCCGCCTTCGACGATGAAGCCCGGAAGATGACCAAGCGCAAACGGAAGGGAAACGATGGCTGCCGGCTTCATCGGAGCATGCCGATCCTGAATTCTGTCGAGCATGAACCCGGTCCACCAATTTCTTCGAACTAGTTTGAGATGATGAAGGCAAACGCCAGGCTCGGCAGAATGAGCGAGAAGAACTGCGGCCAATTATCAGCAGCCGCTGCCAGCGGCGCCCTGCCTGACAACGCAGCGGCCAAGAGAAGCGTGAGGATCGTCGGTCCCAGGAGAGCCGCGAGATACCAGCCGACACCAACGAGCCATCTGCCGCTCCGCTGAGCTAGGTCGCGCACACCAGGGGCGCCGCGCAAAGCCGCCACCACCCAGGAAAGCCGGCACCGCGCTGCCGAGGAAATGAGCCAACAAGTCGTAGGGTGCCTGGCCATACGGAAGAAGGTCCCTTCGGGTTAACGCCGGAACCAACGCCGTCGCCCCGGTGACCGCGTATGACATGATCAAGAAGGCCGCCACGGGATGTGCGGAGATCCACGTTCTGGGAACCGAGTACCAGGGCCTCCTTCGAGCGATGAGATCGGACATTGTCTGCCTTAGCGACATTGCGCGGAGCCGGAATCGGCCGCGACCCCGTCCAGCGTGACGAAGCGCCAGTCAAAGGCATCCGCGCGAAGCGTTAGTTCGAGCACGCCGAAGGCGTCGTCGATGATCAATTCGCTGTTCGGCGCCACCGCCTCGGTCTCGTAATGGGAATAACCGCCGGTGCCGGCGGTGAAGTGCCGAATGCCGTTTGGGCCGGGGGTCGCATCCGGGAGGAGGGGGGCGAAGCGCTCGTAGAGGTGGTCGTGTCCGGCCAGCAACACGTCGCCTCCTGCGTCGTACAAAGCCCCCCAGAGAGGGGCCATCGGCTCGTAATTGCCATGCGGGCCCGAGCTGAAATGTGGGTGATGCCCATAAGCGACGGTGCAATCAGCGTCCGAGGCGGCGAGGTCGGCGACGAGCCAGGTGTGCTGAAGGCTGCCCGCATCACAGCCGAACGCATTGCAGTTGGTGTTGAGGACGACGACGTGCCATGCACCAAGTTCGTACGAGTACCA
The DNA here is from genome assembly GCA_050997725.1 of Acidimicrobiia bacterium. Lineage (GTDB taxonomy): Bacteria > Actinomycetota > Acidimicrobiia > Spongiisociales > ZC4RG35 > JACCTH01. The sequence continues at coordinate 3,098 of JBPCQV010000060.1, read as the reverse complement.
CCCCTCACCGGCGACGCCGGCTCGGTCGCCGAAGTAAGCGAAGTAGGCTTCGCCGTCATCGGCTCGGATGTCATGGTTGCCAATCGCGGGCCGGGTCCGCTCGAGCAGTCCTCCCCAAGCCGGTCCATAGCATTTGGCGTACGCTTCGGCCGTTCCCGACGGATAGACGTGATCCCCAAGTGTCGCAATCGTGCCGCTCAAGCCGGAAGCGAGCGCCGCGGTGGCCGAGTCGGTTTCGTTATCGCAGGACGCGATGTCGCCAACGGCAATAAGCGTCTCGCTGCTGCCGGCCTCCGTCGTCACGATCGTCTCAACTGGCGCTGACCCGGTCGAGCCGGAGGGCTCGGGCCGCGGCGAACTTGGCGACACCGAAGGTTGGCTGCATGAAGCAAGGACCAGAGCCAAAGCCAGGGCAAGCGGCCAAATCGAACCACTTAGCCGGCGACTCACTGCCGCTCGTAGCCGCGTTTGTAGTTGCCGGTCGCCCGAGCCATGACCTGTTGGGGGTCCTCGGTCGCCACTCTCTTGAGGAACTTCGCCGCGGCGGCGCCACGCAAGACCGTTACCTCGCGACCCTCGCGCTCGATCGAGACCTCACCCGACTTGCGCACTCGATAGCAGAAGCCGAGCTCCATCACATCTAGTTTGGTCGAGATGACGACCGAAAAAAGCATGCGCGAGAGGATGCTCGCCGGTGAGTTGTACATCGCCGATGATCCCGAACTGGCCCGCGAGCTCGAGCGGGCAGAATCGCTGGTCCGTCGTTTTGGCGAGGCGCACGCAGCCGATGTCCGACAGGCCATCCTCGCTGATCTGCTCGGTGCCTTTGGCGAAGGTAGCGAGATCCGGCCTCCGTTCTACTGCGACTACGGCTATCAGACCTCTTTCGGAGCGAGGACGTTTGCCAACTACGGCCTGGTGTGCCTCGACGTGGCGACGATCACCATCGGCGACGATGTCCAGATCGGGCCCAACGTCCAACTACTCACTGCCACCCACCCGCTCGATCCCGAGTCACGCCGGGAGAAGTGGGAGTCGGCCCTCTCGATCACGATTGGTGACAACGTATGGCTCGGCGGGGGCGTCATCGTCTGCCCAGGGGTCTCGATCGGGGAGAACACGGTGGTTGGAGCCGGCGCCGTCGTCACGCGTGATCTCCCCATGAACGTGGTCGCCGTTGGAAACCCCGCCCGGGTTGTCAGGCCACTAACGCCGTAACGCTGTAGGAACGACGCATGAGTACGGTCCGCCAGGTCGCTGACTTCTAGACAGCGCGTTCTCGTCGCGGCGATGGCCGTGGTCGGAGCAACTCTCGCCGTGCTCCAACTTTGGCTCGTGGTCAGTTCGTGGAACAGCGCCATCGCCAGCACCTACTACTTTCGCCCCGCGGCTTTGGTGCAGGGGTTGTCGGGAGTGATCTATCTGGCGATTGGTTTGTTGATCGTCCGCCTCCGACCGCAGATCAACATCGGCTGGCTGGTCGCCATCATCGGAGTGGGGATTCTCCTTTATCAGACGGCGGCCGAGTACGCCGTCCGCGGGCTGCTGATGAACCCCGGTTCGCTCCCAGCGGCCGGCGAGGTCGGAATTTTGTCGCAGACCATCTGGATCATTCCGTTTTCCTTCATCCCGATCCTCTTCCTCGTGTATCCGACTGGGAAGCTGCTCTCTCGCCGTTGGGCACCGATCGTCCTCGTCGACGCTGTCGCGGTAACCACCGTTGTGCTGGTTGGAACCGTCGCGATGTGGCACTTCCGCGACAACGGCGCCGCGATCCTCAACGAGGCGGCCCCTTCTCCCACGATTGACCTGATCCTGAACATCGGGATCTTCGGCCTGCTGATCCCGCTTCTCATATCGGTGGTGTCGCTTGTGATCAGATGGCGGCGCGGCACCGAGACCGTGCGCCTCCAGATCAAATGGCTCTTGTTGACCGGCTTCTTCTTCGCCGCCCAGGGTCTGATGATCATGTTCGACGTCGACGAGGGTGGGGGCGTCGTGGGCGAAGTCCTGTTGCTGACTGCGCTCGTGGCCCTGCCAACGTCGGTGGGTATCGCCGTCACTCGATACCGGCTCTATGAGATCGACCGGATCATCGGCCGGACCGTCACGTATGGGCTCCTGACGGTGTTGTCGGTCGGAACCTATCTCGGTTTGGTATTTCTGATCCGCTCGTTCTTGCCGATCGAAGGACAGCTGCCGGTAGCCATCTCCACCTTGGCCATCGCGGCTTTGTTCAACCCGCTCCGTCGCCGCGTCCAGCGCCTCGTCGATCGCCGCTTCAACCGGGCGCGTTATAACGCCGAGCTCCCCCTCATCGATTTCGGCGAGAAGCTTCGGGCGGAGGCCAATCTCGTTTCGCTGGGCGACGAGATCGCGGCCGTTGTCCAACGGACGATGCAACCGACCTCGCTTGCCCTCTGGGTCCGCTAGCGGTTTTCCCATTCAGCGCGGGTGATCTCGTACTCGACGTCGCCGTGCTCGTCACCGGGAATCCGAAACGGCCATTCGGCGTGAAAGATTCGGACGAACCGCATTCCGGCCCTTTCCATCACCCGGCGGGAAGCAGTGTGGACTGCCATCGTCTCGGCCCTGATCCGAGTTACGGCAGGATCTGCGAACCCCCGCTCAATGAGCGCTCGAGAACCCTCAGTGGCGAAGCCCCGATTCCAAGCTGAGCGATGGAGCCGATATCCGAGCTCAGGATCGGGCGAGTGGTCTCCGGGGTGAAGGTGGAACCATCCCAGGAAATTGCCGGTGGTTTTCTCGATCGCGGCCCAGAAACCGAAGCGGTCCCCGTCGCGGTGGTACGCAAGGAAGGCCGGGAGGATCTCCTCGACAATTTCTGGCATCGGGACCGGCTGACCAGAATTGATGTAGAACATGACCTCGGGATCGTTATTCAGTTCGAACAACAACTGGCTGTCCTCAGTGGTGAACTCACGGAGAAGCATCCGTTCGGTCTCGAGCAGGATCGTCATTTGCTGATGTTGGCGCGAGAATGCGGGCAATGAACGCGATTCTGGAAATAGTCGAACTGGGAATGCCGTGGGTCGGACTCGACCCCTTCATCTTTACTGTCCACCACGTCGACCACT
>JBPCQV010000031.1:0-11860 GCA_050997725.1 Acidimicrobiia bacterium | reverse complement strand
CCGACGCTTCCTCGATCTGCCTACGTTGACCTTGAGCATTTCCGGGCTGAGCGAGAACGGATCTTTTTTCGACAATGGTTTTGTATCGGGCGCCAAGAGGAGATACCAGGTGCCGGCGATCACCTGGTCTGCGATATCGCCGGCGAGAGCATCATTGTCACCAGGACCCGGCAGGGGGACCTCGCTGGCTACTACAACCTTTGCCGGCACCGCGGCTCGGTGCTGAGTGCCGATTCGGGCAAGCCCAGTCAGACCGAAATCGGTCCGACCGGGACGTTGTGCGACCTGGTGCCGGCGTTCCGTCAGAGTGGCGGCGCCAACCTCGATTGGGAGAACGGGATCGAGCATCGCGAGGGGGCCTGGACCTTCACCACCAGTGGGACCACCACACGCCGACCCTTCCCTGGTCTAAGCGAATCGGAGTTGACCAGGCACAAGGGCCAGCTGATCTATCCGAATTTGATGTTGAGCCTGTCCGCTGACCATGTTGCGGCCTTCACTCTCTGGCCGCACGGTCCCGTCACCACCACCGTGTTATGCGATTTCCTTTTTCACCCCGATGAAGTAGCCAAGCCCGGCTTCGATCCGTCCGACGCTATCGACTTCTGGGACGTGGTGAATCGCCAGGATTGGCGGGCGTGTGAACTCGTCCAGCGCGGGATGACCTCCCGCCGTTTCGACCACGGTTTCTACGCACCAATGGAAGACTGGTCGAAGGATATCTGTCGTTACATCGAGGAATCGCTCGAGTAGACGCTCATCAAGACCAGCGCGGCACGGGGGCGAGAAAGCCAACGATGAGCTCGGCCAGTCTGGCACCTCGAGTCCGATCATGTGGGCGACATCCTTCCAGATGATCGCCGTCGCGTTGGCCGCATTTGCCGCGAGATGCTCGGCGGTCTGGGCAACTTCGGTCGCGTCGAGCGATCCCGCAACCGCCAACACCGGCTGGGTCAGCTCGTGGAGACGCTCGCTGGCCGGTGGCTGGAGCCGAATCGGCCGGGCTTGAACTCGGTTGGCGTCGTAGTGGTTGGAATCCATATTGCGGACCAGGTCGCGGATCGCCGTCGCTACTCGATCAGTGCGCTGGCCGGGACCGTCGACCCAGAAGGTGACGTCAAGGTCGATGAGCGCCTGCAGAACCTCTAGGTCGTCAGACGACTTTTCGAGCCGCTCCTCGAGCGCTTCCATGTTCTCGAACGCGACCAGCTCGGCGGCAGTGGAATCGCCATCAAAGCCACCAAGACCGGCGCCGACGCCGATCACTGCCACGACCCGGTCCGGTGACTCGATCGCCGCATCAAGCGCAATTCTGCCGCCCATGGAGTTGCCAACGAGGGCGGCACGCCCGATCCCGAGTGCGCCGAATACGGCGAGGAGGTCCGTGGTGTCAGAGAACTCGACATTCTCGGTGACCGTTTTCCCATAGCCGCGGCGGTCATAACGGACGACGCGGTAACCCGCATCCGCCAGTAGCGATGCCAATCGGTCCCATGCCCGCGAGTCGGCGATGCCGGCGTGGAGAAGCACGATGGATGGCGCCGTGGGTTCGCCCTCATCAACCACAGTGGAGGGTGGCACCGGGGACGGTGACCGAGGAAGTCGGCATCACCGTAAGGTACAAGCGGTGGCCGGAGCATCGACCGATTACAGGGTGATAGTTCTCGGTCTGGGCGGAATCGGGAGTGCGGCCGCCTACTGGGCGTCAAAGCGCCTCGGAGCCGAGGTGTTGGGCATCGAGCAGTTCGCCTTTGGTCATGCTCGCGGTGGATCAGAGGATCACAGCCGGATTATTCGCCTCTCCTATCACCGGAGCGACTACGTGCAGCTGGCGAAGCGAGCGTATGAGGCTTGGGACGCGTTGGCTGCAGACGCCGGCGAGACGATGGTGCTCGAAACCGGGGGGCTCGATCTTTGCGGACCCGAAAGCGCCATCGGCCTCAACGACTACCGCTCCGCTATGACCGCGGCCGGGGTGAGGTTCGAGCGCGTGGATACGGCCGAGATTCGTAAGGAATGGCCGCAATGGCGGATCGACGATGACGTCGAGGGTATTTACCAGGAACAGGCCGGCATCGCGATGGCGAGTCGGGCCAACGCCGCCCATCGGCGAATGGCGACATCCAACGGGGCGACATTGCTCGAAAAGGCGGCTGTAACCGAAATTCGAGAAGTCGACGGCGAGGTGGAGGTCATCGCCGGCGAGCGAGCCTTCCGAGCCGAGAAGTTGATCATCGCGACTGGCGCCTGGACCAACCAGGCCCTTGCGCATCTCGGCATTGAGTTCCCGCTCGATGTTTCCCTCGAGCAGGTCGTCTACTTCGATTCAACCAATCTCGACGCGTTCGCGCCCGATCGGTTCCCAGTTTGGATCTGGATGGACGTGCCCTGCTTCTACGGATTCCCGGTTTACGGGGAGCCGGCAGTCAAAGTCTCCTGGGATCGATGCGAGGTCTTCACCGATCCCGACCACCGGTCCTTCGAACCGGACCCGGCTACGACCCGAGCGATCGCCGACTTCACTGGCCGCCATCTACCCGATGCTCTCGGCCCGGTGCGTGTTGCCAAGACCTGTCTTTACACCCTTACTCCGGATAGGGATTTCATCATCGACCGGGTTCCAGGCACCGAGTCGATCTTCGTTGCGGTCGGTGCGGGGCATGCGTTCAAGTTCGCCTCCCTGATTGGAAAGGCACTCTCCGATCTCGCGCTCGATGGGGAAAGCGACCTCGACCTTTCACCCTTCCGCGCCGACCGAGCGATCCTCACGGAACCGAATCCGGTTCGCTCCTACATGGTCTGAGCGTCAAGCCGTTCGACAATTCGATACACCGGTTGAGCCCAGGTGGCTGCTCGCTAATTCGGCAGGTGGGGAACGCCGTTTAGCTAATTTGGCACCAGCGAGACGGCTTCCGGCGCGGTGGTACCAAATAACGTTTTAGGCGTTCCTCACCTGCCGAATTTGGCGGCGAGGGCGGACCGCCGTGGGGGGGTCGGGGAGGTTTGAGCTGGGCGTACCATTTCCCGGTCCAGATAAAGGGACATTTCCCCGGAGGGGGGAGTGGCCACCGACGAAGGAGGCGGACGAGGGGGGCGGTCGAGACCCGCGAGGGGTGGTCTCGTTCCCAGCCCATTCGACAGGGAACCACTTCTCGAGCGTCAATAAAAACGCCCCCCTCCCCTTCGGGTACTTCCCCCTTCGGGGGGGGAAACGGCTCCCTCCCCCTCACAACGTTCGGGTACTCCCCCGGCTTCCGCAAGGGGAGAAGGCGCCGACTGCCCAGCAGGCGGCTTCGCGAGTCGCGCCTGCCGCAATGATGGCGGGGTCCTCGCCGCGGCAGCGGTCGGCAATGCCGAGACGATCGGATTCGCCGGATTGCAACACCGGACACCGAGGGTGGAACCGGCATCCCGATGGGATCCGTTTTGGGTCGGGGATCTCCCCGCTGAGAATCTGCTGTTCCATCCCTCGCGTTTCCGGAACCACAGAAAGCAGCGCTTTCGTGTAGGGATGTTTCGGAGAATCAAGCAACTCTTCGGTGGGTCCCACCTCGATGATCCGGCCGAGATACATCACCGCGACCCGGTCGGCGATGTTCCAGGCCAAACCGAGATCGTGAGTCACGACCAACACGGCGAGGCCGGTCGTGTCGACCAGATGTCTCAGCAGGCCGAGGATCTCGCCGCGGATCGAGGCGTCGAGGCTCGCTACGGGCTCATCGGCCAAGAGGAGTCGGGGTTCGGTGACCATGGCGCCGGCGATGACGACGCGCTGGCGTTGACCACCTGAGATCTCGTGGGGGAAACGGCGCAGGAATCGTTCCGGGGGTCTTAAGCCAGCCCGGCTCAGCGCCGTCGAGACCGCCTCGGCTTCGTTGCCTTTGAACTTCTCGATCCGGAGACCCTCGGCCACGATCTCTGAAACGGTGCGTCGAGGGTTGAGCGCGCCCGTTGGGTCCTGGAACACCATTTGCACGTCGGGCAGATGGCGCGCATCGGCTTCCTTTCCCTCGAACAACACGGTGCCGCTCGTGGGGTGGGTCAATCCCTGGATTGCGCGGATCAGAGTCGTCTTCCCCGACCCCGACTCGCCGACCAGGGCGAGCACTTCACCCGGCATCACCGCGAGGTCCACGCCATCGACCGCACGCGCAGCCCCGAAATGAATGTGAAGGTCCTCGACGACGACCAAAGGCGATGCAACCGAGGTAGCTGGGCCTGATGGGGTTTCGCGGTTCAAGAAAACGCCCCCCTCCCGGCTTCGCCGGCACTCCCCCCTCCGGGGGGAGAAACCGGGTGCACCAAGATGCAAGCCGCCTCTTGCCCAGGGCCTGACGGGAGCAGCGGCGGTTCGGCGTCTTGGCAACGGTCGATGGCGTCGGGGCACCGGGGATGGAACGGACACCCCCGAGGGAGCGCGGCCGGATCGGGCGGATCGCCCTTCAATCCCGATGGATTCATCCGCGACGCATGGTCGCCGATGGTCGGAAAGGCGGCCGCGAGGGCGCGGGTATAGGGATGGGTGGGCCGTTCGAAGACCTGGTCACTCGGCCCCCGCTCGACGATCCCCCCGGCATACATCACTGCCAGGCGATCGCACACATAGGTCAGCACCGAGAGGTCATGGGTGATGAAGATCATTGAAAGCTGCCGCTCCGCCCGCAGCTTTTCGAGGACGGCCAGGACCTGTGCCTGCACCATTAGGTCCAGAGCCGTAGTCGGCTCATCCGCGATCAGGAGATCGGGATCACAAGCCAAAGACATCGCGATCAAAACCCGCTGCCGTTGGCCACCAGACAGCTGATGTGGATAGTCCTCTGCCCGGTTGGCCGGGATCCCGACCTGGCCCAGCAAGTCGACAGCCCGTTTCTTGGCCGCCTTCTCATTGGGCTCGGTCTTGTGGAGGATGATGGGCTCGGTGATCTGATCGATCACGCGTTGCACCGGGTTGAGGGCGTGCAACGCTCCTTGGAAAACGATCGCCGCTCCGGTCCACCGGACCGCCCGCAGTCGTCCCGGCTTCATCTGCAGCACGTCCTCCTCACCGAGCAGGACCTCGCCCGTCGTCGTGGTTCCCGCCGGGAGAAGGCGCAGGATGGCGTTGGCCATCGTGGACTTTCCACACCCGGACTCGCCGGCCAGACCCAACGAACCGCCTGGTTCCAACTCGAAGCTGACCCCGCGCACCGCCGGCACCTCGCCCTGGCTGGTTCGATAAGTGACGGTCAGGTCGCGTACCGACAGGAGAGCTTTCATCGCCGGTCCTTGAGCCGAGGATCGACGATCTGCTCGAGCGTTTGGCCGATCAGGGTGAAAGCCAGCACAACCAGCACGATGCCGATGCCGGCCGGCAGGTAGTACCACCACGCGTTGCGAGCGATCGCCCCGTTGACAAAAGCCTCTTCCAAAGTCTTGCCCCACGACGCGGTTTGGGGGTTGCCGAGGCCGAGGAACGACAGCGTGGTTTCGGTCAGGATCGAGATCGGCACCGCGAGAGTGGTGTTGGCCAGAATCAGACCGCTGACGTTGGGAAGGATGTTTTGACGGACGACGTGCAATCCGGAGCCGCCGAGCGATCGCGAACGGTCGACGAACGTTCGTTGCTTCAAAGTGAGGACTTGGGACCTGACCAAGCGTGCGGTCGACGGCCACGAGGTGATGCCGATCACGAAAATCATGTTCAAAAGCGATCGGCCGAGCACGGCGGCGAGAACGATGGCGAGGGGGAGGAACGGAATCACAAGGAACCACTCTGTGATCCGCATCAGGAACGAGTCCAGCCGGCCACCGACGAATCCCGAGACGATTCCGACTGTCGAGCCGATCAGAATCGTGAGAAACGAGGCGGCAAGGCCGACGAGGAGGCTGATCCGCGAGCCATAGACGAATTGGTCCCACACCGACCGCCGGAAGTGGTCGGTGCCGAGCGGCCCGACCTCGGCGGGTGTGCCCCACTGCGGCAGACCGGCGGCCCGCGCCCGGACCGGGTTGATGAAATCGGTTCCGGCGACCAGAGGGGCGGCGATGGCCAAGATGACGAAGAAGGCGAGAATGACCACCCCGATGCGCCCCGAGGGGGATCGCCAGAACTCCCTGGCGACCTCGACCCAGCGTTGGCGTTTGCGGTCGCCGACGACGACCGTCATGTCCGCACCCGCGGATCAAGGCGGCCATAGACGAGGTCGGCGATCAGGTTGAAGAAAATCACCGCCGCGCTGAAGAGCAGGAACAAACCCTGCAGCATCGGCAGGTCAGGACCACGGATCGCGTCGCTCGTCGCTTTTCCCAGCCCGGGCCACGAGAAAACCGTTTCGACTGCGATCGCCCCCGAGAGGACGAATCCCAAGTTGATCGCGCTGAGAGTTACGACCGGGAGGAGCGCGTTGGGGATGGCATGGCGATTACGGACCTTGATATCGCGCAACCCCTTCGCTCGGGCGACGATCAGGTAATCCTCTTTCATCGTCTCGAGTAGCGAGCTGCGGGCAACAATGGCGTATTCACCGAGATACGCCAGGGTCAAGGTCAAGGCCGGCAGCGCCATGTGATGGGCTTGGTCGACGAGGCGGCCGATCCCGGCGCGCGACGACCCGGCGTCGACCATGCCTCCCACCGGGAAGAGGCCGGTGGCGATTGCTCCACCGACGAGGAGCAACATGCCAAGCCAAAAATCGGGCATCGAGTAGAAGAGCATCGTCGAGGTTGTGATCCCGTAATCCGTTTTTGTTCCCTGCCTCCACGCGGCCGCAACTCCTAGCGCGGTGCCGATGACCCCCGAAAGGACTGACGAGATTCCTACCAGGGCCAATGTCGCGGGGATCTTCGACTTGATCTCTTCCCAGACCGGCTGCCGGCTCTGATAGGACAAGCCAAGGTTGAGCTGGGCAGTCTCTTCGAGATAGTCGATGAACTGGCCCCCGAGCGGTTTGTCGAGCCCGAACTCGGCACGCAGCTGATCAAGCCTCTCCTGGGGGATGTTGCGGCCCCGAAACAAGGTTGACACCGGGTCGGTCTGGACAACCCGAAAGAGGAAGAAGTTGAACACCAGGACGAACGCAAGAGTCAAAAGCGACCCGCCAATCTTCCCGATTGTGAAGCGAGCGTTCACTCCCGGTCGTCAGCAGTCGCCCGCTTCCTCTGCGCGTTGACGAGCAGCAGGGCAATGACCCCGACGATGACAACTCCGGTGACGATCAGCACTACCGGGCTGATTCCTCCGCCGACGCCGCCTCCCACCGGCTGCAGCAAAAAATAGGAAGGAGAAGTGTTGGAGAACATCACCGGTCCGATGTCGGCCGGTTGTCGAACCCAGCCCTCGAAGCGGTCGGTCCGGTAGGCCTGGAGATCGGGCGAGTAGTAGAGCGGGTAGTAAACCGCGGCGTCATACATCAGCCGGAGCATCTCGTGAACGATCTCCCTGCGGCGCTCCGGATCGAGCTCCTGGTTCTGCGCTTCGTAGAGGGCGTCGTACTCGGGATCAGCCCAGTTGGCGTCGTTGTTGTTGCCGATCTCAGCGCTGGTGAAGAACGAAAGCATCGGATCAGGATCCACAAAGGGTGTCCATCCCCACACAAAGGTGTCGTAGTCACCGGCGGCAATGACCTCGAAAAGCTGCCCCCCGTCATAGTTATTGAGCTCGACGCCGAGCCCGATCGCCTCCATCCAGCCCGGGAAAAGCTCAGCGATCGCGGGGTAGGTGTTCGAGTCGGTGTTGACGCCATGACGGAGAACGATGTTGTTGCCACCGCCCGGCATTTCCCTGACCCCATCGCCATCGGTGTCGAGGTAGCCAGCCTCGTCGAGGAGGGCGTTGGCGCCCTCGACGTCGTAGGAGATTTGCTCGTCGGTAGGAATGTCGGGCACCCAACTCGGGTCGGCGGAAGGGGAGATCGTCGTTGCGGGCTCACCAAAACCATTGAGGACGTCTTCGATCACGGCTTCCTTGTCTAGAGCCATGCCAATCGCTCGACGGACTATGGGGTCAAGGAGAGCTGGGTGGGGTTGGCCTTCGGCCGCGCCCCCGTTGATTGCCAGCTCGTCGAATCCGCCTTGATAGCCGGCGATGGTGACGATGTTGGGGTCGCCGTCGAGGGTCTCCATCGATTGCTCCGGCACGTCGTGGATCGCGTCGATCTCGCTTGCCTGCAGAGCCGCCACCATCGCATCTGGGTTGGTGAAAATCTGAAAGACGATGGCGTCGATCGCCGGTGCGCCCTGCCAGTAGTTGGGGTTGGCTCGCATGCGGACGAACTGCTCGGGTTCGTACTGCTCGATCACGAACGGGCCGCTGCCAACTCCCTCGAGCGCCTCGTACGCAGTGACGGCTTCAGCGTCCGTGGCAATCGGCTCCCAGATGTGCTTAGGAACGATGTAGACGTCCATCGTCGGCAGCTTGGGATCGGGGACGAGGCTCGTGATCTCGACGGTGCGATCGTCGATCACCACCGCGTCGAGGTTGGTGGTCGTCGCGACATGATTGGTCCAGCCCTGATCGCGGGAGGTATTGATGGTCCAGGCGATGTCCTCGGCCGTCAACGGGGTGTTGTCCGACCAGACCAAGCCTTCCCGCAAGGTGTAGGTGTAGGTCTGACCATCGTTCGATGCCTCCCATGACTCGGCCAGCCCTTCGATCGTCGAGAAGTCTTCGGCCGACTTGTCGGTGAGGGTGGCGTACTGCAGGTTCCAAATGTCAAAGACGGAAACCTCGAAACCTGCGGTCACGTTCAAGCTGGTCCACGGTTGCCCAAGCCCGACCCGCAACACCACCTCCTCATCGTTAGTGGAGGCAGTGGCTGCCGAGCCTGCCCATAGAGACGAGAAAACCAACACCGCCAGAATCAACCGCTTCAAATCAACCTCCTCGGGGTCTGCCGAGGGTAGGTCTTGAGCGGCAGCTTCGGCTACCTTCAGCGGGGTGGAGCTTCTTCGAAACGCGATCCTGGCTCTCTTGCTGGTGTTGCCGCCTGGCGGAACTTTTTACGACGACGATCGGTTGACCGGCGAAGGGGCCATTGAGGCGCTCGTAGCGATGGGAATCACCCAAGGGTGCGGTCCGAACAGCTTTTGCCCTCACGCCGTTGTCTCCCGCGGGCAGATGGTCACGTTTCTCGGTCGCGCCCTGGAAGAATCGCCATCTGTCCTGGCGGGGCCGTTTCCGGATCTCAGCAATGACCTCTACTACGCGGGTTTCGCGGTCCGGCTGCACGAGATGGGAATAGTCGAGGGCCGCACCGACGGCACCTTCGGCGGCGAGAGCCCGGTGACCAGAGGGGAGATGGCGGTCTTTCTCGCTCGGGCCCTGGGCCTCGAACCCGGCAGTGACGCTCCGTTCAGCGACGTCGATCCATTGCTCGTCTATGCCGAGGCGGTTGGGGCGATCCGAACCGCCGAGATCACCATCGGCTGCGGGGACAACCGCTTCTGCCCCAGCCAGTCGGTGACCCGTCACGACATGGCGCTCTTTCTAAACCGGGCATTGCATCTCGAGGTTCCCGTGGTTCCGGTTCGTCTCAGCCCTCTCGACGGTTTGCCGGCTCCCGATGGGTTGTCGGTCAACCGCCGGATCATCGCCGTCAAAATCGACAATGCCGCCCTGGCGCGTCCCCAATCCGGGATCGAAAAGGCCGATGCGATGATCGAGCTGATGGTCGAGGGCGGCCTGTCGCGGATGATGGCGCTGTTCCTCGAATCCGACGCGACCTATCTCGGTCCGGTCCGCTCGGTCCGTCCCACCGACGCCCTGATCGAGTCGCTCGGGGCCACCGTCGCCATCTCGGGAGCCCAACCTTGGATCGCCGATCAACTCGAAGCGGAAGGAGTCCCCATCATTCGCGAGTCGCAGGTCGCCCCGCCGGCGATGTTTCGCATCTCGAGCCGGGTGGCCCCCCACAATCTCTACGCCAACACGGTCGCGTTGCGGGCGGCAGCGGACTCGCGCGGTTACGCCAACGCGCCTCCGCCTGCTCTTTTTCTCTGGGGCGATTTCGCCTATCCCGACGCGGCGGTTGCCGACTGGATCGACGTCTCCTGGTCAGATCCGGTGTCGACGGTCTGGCATTGGGACGGCGCCCGCTACCTCCGCTCATCCGGCACCACCCCCCACTACTGGGTCGGCCAGGACGGCTCTTCAGGCCGGGTCGCCGCTGACAACCTGGTGGTGATCTTCGGCCAGTACTACGAAGTGGCGGCGCCCCCGGCGTACTGCTGTTCAATCGTGCCGGCGATGAGCACAATCGGCTCGGGCCGCATGGTCCTTTTCACCGAAGGCCGGGTGATCGACGGCACCTGGTCGCGACCCGACAACGAAACCTGGTTCACCTTCTCCACCCCCGCGGTGGAGCTGATCGTCCCTCCCGGCCTCACCTGGATCAACGTCATTCCTCACGACCGCCCCCTCACCTGGGGATAGGAACATCGTTTTTATCACGCAAACAGGGCGTAAAACGCCCTGTTTGAGGACAGAGAACGGCCGCGTGGTTCCGGCCCATCGACACCTAATCCATTCCTGCGTAAAAAAACCCCGTGATTAGGGCGCCAAGTTACGCAAGAATGGGTTCTAGGTCATTGGCTAGAGCGCGCCGAGCGCGACCGCGTGAGGGTCGCCGCGACGATACTCACAGCTCCTCCCACCGTCATCGAGGGCCCCGCAATCGACGGCGGGGCTGTCGCCCACGTCACGATCCCAATCACGGTCATGGTGGCCATCGCCACGAGGAGTGTGCGCTGGTCCTGGCGGAATCGAGCCAGCAGCAAACCGACGACCAGTCCAGAGAGCACCGCCACCGTCCACGAGAGGACGTCCATCGTTATTCGCCGATGTCCTCGAACCACAGCTCGGGCTGCGCATTGATGAAATCGGCCATCATCGTCACGCAGTCGAGGCGGTCGAGCACCATGAGGTCGACCCCGCGCGATCGCAGATACGACTCGGGGCCCTTGAAGGTGTGGTTTTCCCCGATCACGATGGTGGGAATCGCATAGAGCAAAGCCGTGCCCGAGCACATATCGCACGGAGAAAGGGTCGAGTAGAGGGTTGACCGCCGATAGCTCGAGGCGGTCAGCCGGCCGGCGTTGTCGATGGCGTCCATCTCAGCATGAAGGATCGGGCTGCCTTTCTGCACTCGGCGGTTGTGCCCTCGCCCAACAATCTCCCCGTCGACCACTAGGACGGATCCGATCGGGATCCCACCCTCGGCCAAGCCGGTTTTGGCCTCTTCGACGGCCGCATCCATGAAGTCGACCACGGCCGCACCTTAGATTTGCACTAGAAGTTGAGGTCGGAGCCAGAGGCGAAAACTGGCGACCATCGAGCCCTGAGGTAGCGTGTCAGCGTGACAATGCGTCGCTTCTTGGTTATCGCCTCTCTGGCCATCGCGCTCTCAGCATGTGAGGTCCGCACTCATCTCCTCGTCGACGCCAACGACCTTTCTAATGGCACGATTACCGCCGTCGTTGGATTTGACGAGGAGTTTCGCAATCTGATTGCGGAGTCAGGGGAGCAGGGAGACATTCTGGCAGAGCTCGAGTCGACTGCCGAAGCCGAAGGGTGGGAGGCGGCGCCCTTTGTCGACGGTGATGTCGAGGGCTACCAAGTCTCGCACGGATACTCTTCTATCGAGGAGCTACAAGAGCTGATCTCATCGAGCATGCTCACCGCAGAGTGGGGCTTCACCGACATCAGCTTCAAAGAGGATGAGGGCGACTTTGTTTTCGAAATGAGCGGCGGCAACCCGATGAGCGAGCTGTCGGGCGAGGCGGGTTTTGAGGGCATGGAGGACCTGCTCACTATCGACTTCCAAATCGCAGTCACCTTTCCTGGCCCGGTGCAGGAGCACAACGGCGACCTCGAGGCCCGAACGGT
>JBPCQV010000240.1:0-7574 GCA_050997725.1 Acidimicrobiia bacterium | reverse complement strand
CCTTCGTCGGCGGCCACTCCCCCAGCTTCCGCTGGGGGAGAGGAAGCTTCCGCTGGGGGAGAGGACCCCCGCTTCCGCTGGGGGAGAGGACCCCAGCCGCGATGCCCCGCCCGTAAGCTCGGAGGCGATATGCCCGGCGGACATGGACGGAGCGTGATCTTGCGCATTGCCGGTGCGGTCGTTTCGATCGCGGTTTGGCTCGGTCTGATTGTCTTCGCGCTCGACAACCTCGACACCGGCCTTCCTCGCTCGGAGGGCCTTGGCGGCGGCTGGCCGTTTTGGGTCGCAGCCGTGGCAGTGGTGGTAGTGGTTGCGCTTTTCTTGCGCCGTTCGCCGGGATCGCCCGGCTGGGGAACGTTCTTGTTGGGATTGCTCATCCCCGAGGTTGCATTCTTCATCAATCGCCTGTTCACGACTGACACCTCGTTTATCTTCTTGATCGCAGTCGCGGTGCTGGTGTTGATTCCGCTCCCGACCCGCCGCGCGATCATCGCTCCGGGATCGAGTTAATCCAATCGGCGAGCGTCTCGAATCCTGCCCGCAGCAGGAATTGGTGTCCGCCACTCGGAGCAAACCGCACTTCTGCGTTGGGGAGATGCCGTTTCCAACGATCGAGGGCATGGTGGCCGACATAGCGGTCGTCGGCGGCGGTCAAGAGCAAGGTTGGCACCGCGCTCGGCAAATCACGCAGGGCAGACAACTGCTCTATCACCGAGACGTCGGCCAGGAGCGTCCACATCGTGTCGGCGCGGGCGCCAAGTGACTGCTTGCCGAAGTCGTGGACGACGTCGGCCGGGAATCGCCGGCTGGCGATAGCAATCTTCGATAGGACCGGCCACACCATCCGCGCCAGGAGCGGCGCCACCGTGCCTCGATCCTCCGGAGGTCGTTCTGCGACCTGTCGGGCAATGTCCGGCATCAGTCCCGGGTTCGGATAGGGCGCGCTGATCACCGCCAGCCCGGCAGTTCGATCTGGATGAAGGACGGCCCACAACGCAGCCAGCACTGCTCCCGCTGAGTGTCCGATCATCACCACCGGACCATCCGGCGCCAACTGCTCGAGAAGGTTCTCGAGCTCAGCAAGGTGGAACTGGCGGTCGTAGCGGATCGATGCCGGTTTGTCGGATTGGCCGAAGCCGGCCAGGTCGGGGGCCAACAGAGTCCGCGGCGGCTCAAGCAGTGGGGCGAGCCCGCTCCAATAACGGCCGGAGCCGCCGAGGCCGTGAATCGCGCAAAGAGCAAGTCCGACGCCGGAGCGCCAAACACTGAGCCGGCCCCACGGCCGGTCGAGCCAGACTTGTTCGCTGGTTTGGAGCACGTATGTAGGGAGCGGCTTCGGCGAGCCTTAGCTCACTGCGGTTTGGAGAAGTTGACCATCCACTGGACGCCGTACTTGTCGGTGACGGTCCCGCAGTAGTCGCCCCAGAACATGACCTCCATCGCCATCGTCACCTCGCCACCATCGGAGAGGG
Organism: Acidimicrobiia bacterium; assembly: GCA_050997725.1. Classification (GTDB taxonomy): domain Bacteria; phylum Actinomycetota; class Acidimicrobiia; order Spongiisociales; family ZC4RG35; genus JACCTH01. Next base: position 6,102 of record JBPCQV010000240.1, on the reverse strand, counting down.
CGGCGAAGAGCCGATCGGCTTCCTCGCGGCTATCAGGCTCGAGGTTGATCGAGATGTTGTTTCCGAACGTGAGCTCGTGACTCATCGATTCGAGCGCATCCGTGCCCATCAGCTGGTGGCCGCCCAGGGTCGGTAAAGCGACGTGCATCACTAATCCCTTCTCGTTCTCGGGCAGTGGCGGCGAGTTGGGGTCGGGAGGGACGTCACGCATGTAGTTGATGGGGGCGGAGAACTCGGTCCGAAAGACGGATTTGTAGAAGTTGAAGGCTTCCTCCGTCTTCCCCATGAAATTGAGATATGTGCTGACTCCTGCCATGTGAAACCTCCTGGCGGCGAGGATAGCCCGAGCCCTCGGGTGGGCACCTGGGCGGCTATCGGTGTTGAAATCTGCTCAAAATCTCGCCCCACCACAGCCCGATCACTGCCGATAAGGCACCGGCATTCTCGATCCCCGGGCGTAGGTGTCTGATCGTGACTCTGGTACCTGCTCCTTCCGAGGAAAACTCCACCACAACGGTGTCGCCCGTCTCAGAATGTGGCCCAATCCAGTCCATTTCGATTCGGATTGGCGGTTCCGAGCGTGACACTGTGCCCAGGGTCTCGGCACCAGTCGGCGATGCCTCGACCAGTCGGTCGCCCTCGAAACGGACGACTGTGTCGCGTTTCCCTGATCGAACCCACCAGCGGTCGATCTCGTTCGTGAACGTCGCAAATGCCTCGTCGATGGAATGCGGCACCACGGCCGTGACGATCACTTCACCTTTTGGCACCGGTGGTCCCCTTCGAATGCGCAACGAACGAACCGAGCTGGTTTGTCCAGAAATCGGTGGTCGCGCGCACCCATTCGCCCAGTTCGTCAAAGGGAGCCTGCTCGATCGAGTAGACGTGCCTGCGAGTGTCTTCAGGATCAAGGGCAACCGCCACCAATTTGGCCCGGCGAAGCACTCGAAGATGGCCGGTGAGAGCTGCTGGAGTGATATCCAGGCGAGCGGCCAGTTGGCCCGCTGTGAGTGGTCCGCGGCCGAGAGCCTCGACGGTTCCGCGCCGAGTGTCGTCCGCCAGGGCCGACAACGTTGTTTCGACGGTCACACTGCCCCGGCGAAATACCAGCGGTGGCCCTCGGGATCAATCGCCCGGTAGGTCTTGTAGCCGTAGTCCTGGGTGACCGGCTCGTCGAGAACCACCGCACCTGCGGCGCGCGCTTTCTGGAAGTGGGCGTCGATGTCGTCGACTTCGACCCAGAGCTGGCTGTGCACCCCGCCCAGCTCGTGGGGCGTCGCCAATCCTCCATCCCGCCACACCGATGCCAGCGAAACCATCGCGCCATTGAGGCTCAGCTCGGCATGGGCGATCGTCCCGTCTTCGCCGTCCATCCGCATCGTCTCTTCGAAGCCGAAAGCGCTGATCAAGAAGTCGATCGCTTTCGAAGCGTCGGTGTAAGCAAGCATGGGCATGAGTCGCGACATCTTGAAGAAATTAGTCAAACGCACACTTGATAGTCAAGCTAGAAATTGAACTATTACCCCATGGACTGGTTCATAATCCGGTAATGGCTTCGTACACCTTGAACAAAGAGGCGGTTGCCCATGCTCGCCAGCTGATCGACGGACGTCAGTACGTACTCAAGAGCGATTGGGGCGATTTGCAACCGAGCGCCGACGACGAGAACGCGTTCCTCGAGAAACATGAGTGGGACGAGTTCGCAGCCTGGCACTTAGGATTGACCAAGGGGGCTACCGATGCAACCAAGGCTCGCTATGGGTTCGTCTTTGGCGACTTCCGTCGGGTGCATCGTTCCGGGCTCATTGCCTGCATCTACCGCGCCGCAGAGTGGCATCACAAGACGATCGAGCTCGCCGCCCACGATCTGCTTCAACACCTCGACGAAGTCGCCGGGATCAAGGACTCGGACGATTAGCGCCGATTCTCTGGGCTGTAACCGTTGCGGTACGACGGTTACTACCCAGGGTTTGTCGATACCTCGATTACAGCCTCCACGACCGCCAGTAGCGATTCAGGGTTGTCGCCGCCTCCGCCCCGGCTCCTTCGATGAACTGGCGGCTCAGGAAGACCGCGGTTGGATCGTCACCGATGACCAGGAGCGGTATGTCGTCAAGATCGCCTGCGACGGTCTCCTCCAGATCGGCCCACGGCGGGTGGCCGGCGAGATCGGGAAGCAACTCGTCGTAGAAGTCTCCGAAGCCGACCGGGATCGGATCGACCAACACCACGCCCGCGATGTCCGAGCGACCCTCGGCGAATAGTCGAGCGGAAAGGACGCCATCGACCGCCGCGACCAGCACGTACGGACCTGAAATACCGGCTTCGGCCAAAGCTTCATCCAGCGCCGCTGCCCGTTCCGCCGGCGTGGCGTCGCCGTCGACGAAGCCGTTGGCGCAGGTAAACGGCGGGTTAACGTCGACCCACTTCATGAATTTTGTGGCCATGGGTTTGGCGGGAATTTTCGTCGCGTTCAGTGGGCGGAATGATGGGGGAGCGCTGCTCGCCGCGGGGATCACGAAGTCCAACCGACGACAACTTGGGCTGAGTTTGATTGCAGTGGTGGCCCTGGTCGTCGCCCCGATGGTTCTCGGCACCAAGGTCGCCACCACGCTGATCGAGGGGATCGTCGAGATCGAGGGCCGCTTCGACTTGGTGATCATCGTGGTGGCCACCACCACCGCGATCGTGGCGATCTCCACCAAGTTCGGATTGGCGACCAGCATCGGCCTGGCTCTTGTTGGCGCTTTGGCGGGCGCTGGGGTGGGAGCCGGTCTCCCTGTCGATGGCGGCGGGGTCGGCCGCGTGCTGCTCCTGGGGGCGGCGTCTCCGGTTGTTGCTTCGCTCCTCGGGCGGGCCACCTCGGTTTTCTTTACCGCCATGCCATTCCTGCGATCAATTCGTCGCTCGGCCAACAACCTCCGCTGGTGGACCTACCCACTTCTGTGCTTGGCCTACGGCGCCAACGATGGGCAAAAGGCATTGGCCGTTATCGCGCTGGCGGCTGGGGCCAGCCTCACTTCCACATCACAAGTGCTCGTGATCGCAATAGTGTCGGCAGCGCTGTTCTTGGGAGGAATGCTCATCGGCGCAAAACAAGTCGCGGTCAAGATTGGAAGGGGAATGACACGCACCTATCCGATCGAGATTGCTACCGCGGATCTGGTGGCGTCGTCTGTCGTGGTGGCGGGAGCAAGTTTGGGCACCCCGCTGAGCCTGACTCAGGCAATCACCGGCGCGACGGTGGGGGTGACATCGAGGACCGGTTGGAACTACGTCAGATGGCCGATCCTCGGTCGGACCGTTGCCGCGTGGGTGCTGACCTTTCCCGTCACGGCATTGATTGCCGGCGTGATCTCGAAGGTGGTCAACTGATGGCTCTCTTCGGAAAACGCAAACCAGACGCAACTGTCGAGGCGCTCAAGGAGCAGATCAAGGCGGCGGCGGACGCGGCCCACGCCGCGCTCGAGATGCTCAATCGCGAATTGTCGAACGAGGAGGCGAAGGTTCGGATTGAAGAGATCGAGACCGTCGGTGACAAGGCGCGGGCAACATTGTCTGAAGAGCTCACCCAGGCGCTGGGCACGCCGATCGATCACGAAGACCTATTTCGGGTTTCGCGTTCCGTGGACGATGTGCTCGACAGTTTGCGGGATTTTGTGAACGAGGTCGACCTCTTCGGTCCCGAGGACCGCAGCGGTTTGATTCCTCCCTTGAAGCCGATCGTCGAGGCGCTCGACCAGTTCCGCGAGGCGGTCGACAAGCTTGACGATGACCCGAAAGCGGTAACCGAGCTCGGCTTCAAGGCGCAGAAGACGGCCGGCAAGGTGCGCAAGTTGTATCAGGCTGGTCTCGGCGAGCTTTTCAACACCGAGACGGTGACGGTGGACATGCTCAGGTCCCGCGAGCTCCTGCGTCGACTCGATGTGATCGGCTTACGAGTTCAAGAATCCACTGCCGGCCTCTCGGATGGCTTGATGAAACGAGGCTTGACCTAGTGGCGGAGATGCGGTCGATCGAGATGACGTCGCAGCTTTTCGACTACATCGTGGCCCACAGCGCGAGCGATCCTGTCTACGACGAGATGCGGGCCGAGACGCTGCGTGCCACCGGAGGTTCGGCGGGGATGCAGATTGGCCAGGACCAGTTCGCTCTCCTGACCCTACTAACCAAGCTCGTTGGTGCCCGTTTCGCCATCGAGGTGGGCACGTTCACCGGCACCTCGGCTGTTGCTATCGCCAAAGGGCTGGCCGAAGGCGGCAAGTTGTTTTGTTGTGACATCAGCGAAGAATGGACCGCGATCGCGCGCCGCCATTGGGCGGCAGCAGGATTGGCGGATCGAATTGAGCTCCGGCTTGGTCCCGCATTGGAGACGATCAATAGGCTCACACCCAATCCGGTCCTCGACCTCGCCTTCATCGACGCCGACAAGATTGGTTACCTCGATTACTACGAAGCTCTCCTGCCGCGGCTGCGGTCGGGTGGCTTGCTGATTGCCGACAACACCCTGTGGAGTGGCCGGGTGGCAGATCCTGCCGTCAGCGATGAGGAAACCGAGGCCATTCGCCTTTTCAACGACCGCGTGGCGGCCGACGATCGCTGCGAAGCTGTCGTCCTGGCGATCGGCGATGGAGTCACCCTCTGCCTCAAGACCTAGACCGGTTACTGCAAGGGAACGGCGGCAAAAGGCACGTCGAAACGCAAACACCAGATCAGGACTGCGCGGTGGACCTCGGGATCGAACTCACTTGGGAGGTCGTAGTTCTGTCCTCCGACATTGCCGGTCAGCGTCCCCAAATCGAGATAGTCGGTCGGACTGCCCCCTTCGTAATCCAGGGCGGGCAGCACCCAAACGTAAAGGTCGGGGCCGTTCTGGATGTTGGTGTCATCCTCGAAACGCAGGACGAAACGCCCATCGCTTTCATAGATCGTCGCTGTTCCTGAGGCGTCGTGATTGATGCCGTAGAAACTTCCGGTGGCGATCGCGATTGGGCCAAGCGAAGCGGAGGTGGTGGTGCTTGGCTCGGCCGCGCTGGTTGTAGTTGCTGCGGCCGCGGCGGCCGTCGTCGCAGGTGTGACCGTGGTTGACGATGTGGTTTTGGACGATGAGGTCGTGGCGAACGCATCACTGAGCGACTCGTCGGCTTCGACGTCAGTGAACAGCGTGTCCGGCCGGAAGAGCAAGAACGCCATCACAAATGCCACCAGGCCTCCGCCAAGCCACGCCAGTCTCTTGGTCGACATGCCTGTCAACCTAGGCCCGTGCAACCCCTTCCGAAGCTGATGCCGGCGCTACTACGAAATGTTTTCCAACTCGTAAGAAGCTCTCCCCATAATTTGTCCCCACACGAAACCCGTTTTCATAATTTGTCCCAGAGCCGAGTCGTGCTCGTGCTTGTGAGGACGAAGAACGCTCTGAGGTTTCGCTACGGGACAAATTTCGGTGCGGGAGCTCCGGGGCGGCTTAGCCGAGACGGCCGAACCCGCGGCCTAGGCCAGCCGCAGGGTGCGAAGCCGCCTTGAGGGCGCTGGCCCCGCCGGCGAAAATGCCGAGCAACAACGTAGCAATCGCCAGGACCGGACTGAACCGCCGGGTGGCATGTCGGGGGCGATAGCGGTTATCGGCGGACATGAAGTCATATCGGAATCTGGGGAACTCCGCACGATGCCAATTGCTTTCCGCCCATGCGGACTAGTGCTCTAGCCGTGGTGAGCGGGGTCATCGAAAAGTCCGGGCGCCTCGTCGGCGTGGACGAGGACGCTCCCATAGGCCGCACGCAGGGATTCGTTGTTCAAGACCGCGGCGGGCACACCAGAGGCGACAACCTTGCCGGCGAGCAGCAAAACGAAATCGGCGGCGCGCGCTTCTGCCAAGTCGTGGGTGGTGAGGATGACGGTGCAGCCTCGACCTGTCTCCTCGTGGATGAGCGTGTCGATGGCTTGCGCGGTTGGGAGATCGATCCCGGAAAGCGGCTCGTCGAGCAGCAGCAGGTCGTGGTCCTGGGCGAGGCCCTGGGCAACAAATACACGCTGGCGCTGGCCGGCCGAGAGGTCATGGAGTTGTCGGCGGGAGAGGTCGAGAATTCCGGCGCGGGCCATGGC
>JBPCQV010000238.1:0-12315 GCA_050997725.1 Acidimicrobiia bacterium | reverse complement strand
GTCTCGAAGTCGTCGATGTGCGAAACCGCGATCACGTCCGCGTCCTGGCGAACTGCCCGCTGGATAGCATCGGCGAAGGTGGCCGTGTCGACCCCTACCTCCCGTTGCGCCACCACCGCCAGCTTGTCGGGATGAAGCACCTCGATCGGGTCCTCGACGGTCACGATCGAAACCGGCTTGGTGCTGTTGATGTGGTCGATCATCGCCGCCATCGTCGAGGTCTTCCCCGAGCCCGAGGGCCCAGTGACGAGGAGGAGGCCCTTCGGCTCGCTGGCCAATCGGCGCAGGATCGGGGGGAGGCCCAGCTCCTCGAAGTTGAGGGAGTCGGATGGCACCCGGCGCATCACCAGGCTGATCGATCCGCGCTGGCGAAAAGCGGTGACGCGGAAGCGCCCCAGGTCGGGGCGTCCGAAGGCGAAGTCGGCGTCGCCGCGTTCCTTGAACTCCTTCACTGCCCGCTGGGTGAACACCATTTGGGCGATGGCCTCGGTGTCGTCGGGGCGAAGGCTGGCGACTCCATGGAGACGGCGCAGCTCGCCGGCGACGCGGACGACCGGCGGCGACCCCACCTTGAGATGGAGATCGGAGGCGCCGGCCGAGACGGCCCGCTGCAACAACTCTTCGATACCGGTTTCCAAGATGGAACGATTCCCTTCCGAGGCTCAGTCGCTTGTATCGGCGCAGCTTGAGAATCTCTTGAGAGGTCGGGTGCTCCCGGCTCTATCCTCGCCCCCAATGACCCCCAACCGGCTCTCCTGGTTGGTCGAGCCGGGAAGTCCGAGTCGCGAGCTAGCCGACCTCTTCGAAGCCGCCGGCTACCAGTTCTTCCTCGTGGGAGGCTCGGTCCGAGACGCGTTCTTGGATCGTGATCACGAGGACCTCGACTTCGCCACCGACGCCCTGCCGCCCGCGACGCGGAAGATCGTCAGCCATTGGGCCGACGAGGTCTATCGAGTGGGCGAGGCCTTTGGGACCATCAAAGTCCACAAGCGGTCGCTCCGCGCCGAGATCACGACGTTCCGCTCCGAGATCTATCGCGACGAGAGCCGTAAACCAACGGTGACTTATTCGAGCAAGATCGAGGAAGACCTCTCCCGACGTGACTTCACGATCAACGCCATTGCCTTACGGCTGCCTGCGCTCGAGACGGCCGACCCCTACGGGGGCCTCGACGACCTGGTCGCGGGACGGCTCGACACTCCGCTCGACCCCGCCATCTCCTTCACCGACGACCCGCTCCGAATGCTGCGCCTGTTTCGGTTCCATGCGACACTTGGTTTCGAGATCGCTCCACGGGTGTGGGAGGCGGCGACCCGGCTCTCGCCCCGTCTCAAGATCATCTCTGCCGAGCGAATTCGCGACGAGCTCTCCAAGCTGATCGTGGCACCTTTGCCGGGAGCGGCGTTGGCGGGCGTTGTCACCACCGGTTTGGCCAATTGGTTTCTCCCCGAGCTCGGCGACCTTGCGATGGCTCAAGACCCGGTCCACCAGCACAAGGACGTGTTGTCGCATTCGCTGGCGGTGGTCGACAAAACCCGTCCTGAGCTGACGATCAGACTGGCCGCGCTCCTCCACGACATCGGTAAACCTGCGACTCGCGAGTTCGGGCCCGACGGAGTCAGCTTCCACCACCATGAAGTTGTCGGCCAACGGATGGCCCGCGAGCGGCTCCGCGCTCTCCGTTACTCCAAGGAGCTGATCGACAACGTCGGGCGGCTGGTCTTCCTCCACCTCCGACCCCACACGCTCAGGATGGGCTGGTCAGATGCGGCCGTCCGTCGCTACGTGCGCGACGCCGGCGACCTGCTCGAATCGCTGAACGAACTGGTTCGCTGCGATGTCACCACCGCCAACGCCCGCAAAGCCGACGAGATCAGCCGCCGCATCGACGAGTTGGAGCTGCGCATCGACGAGGTGGGCAAGCGAGAAGAGCTCGACTCGCTGCGTCCCCCCATCGACGGGCACCAAGTCATGCAACATCTCGGGATCAAACCCGGCCCCCTGGTCGGCGAGATCATGGAGCTGCTCTACGAACGCCGCATCGAGCAGGGTCCCTACTCCGTGGAAGAGGCGCTCGCCATGGTCGAGGACTGGTACAAGGAGCGCCCCCGGAGCTAGGCGGAGTCCGAGGTAGGGTGGTCGGCCCCGACCCTCTCCCCTGGCGGAAGCCGGGGGAGTACCCGAGCGCAGCGAGGCGGAGGACCGCACACTCACCTCTCCCCCACCGGAAGGTGGGGGAGTGTCCGCCGACGAAGGAGGCGGACGAGGGGGCCCCGTAGTGGTTGTATATGCGTATACTGACAGCAGAGGACGTTGAAAACAGCGGTGTTCGGTGCGAGCGGGTATGCGGGTGGCGAGCTGATTCGCATCTTGGACGACCACGATGGCTTTGACCTCGTCCACCTCGGTGCACATAGCCACGAAGGCGGCACGCTCGCCGAGGTCCATCCGCAATTACGCAATGGCGCAAGACCGCTCGGTGCGATCAGCGCTGAGATAGGCCCGCTCGACCTCGTCTTTCTTGCCCTGCCGCATGGGGCGTCGGCGGCACTTGGCCAGGAGTCACGCGAGCAAGGCGTAAAAGTCGTCGATCTCGGGAGCGACTTCCGGTTTGACCCGCAGTGGCGGTATGGGCTGCCAGAGCTCTTTGACGCCAAGGACGCGTCGGCCGTGGCCAGCCCCGGCTGCTACCCGACCGCGACCCTGCTCGCCATTGGCCCGTTAGTCCGAGCCGGAGTAGTCGCCGCCACGGGAATCGTCGCCGACTGCATGTCGGGAGTAAGCGGCGCCGGTCGCTCGCTCAAGGATGAGCTTCTGTTTGGTGGAGTTGCCGAGGGCGTTCGCGCCTATGGGATCGCGAATCACCGGCATCGTCCGGAGATCGAGATGGGTCTCGAGCTCCTCGGCGCGAGCGGAGCGATCGTAACCTTCATCCCCGACCTGGTCCCGATGCAACGCGGTCTTCTCGCCACCGTCACCGCCCAATTGCTGAAAGACGACAGCCCGAGCGAAGTTCTCGCGGCGGCCTACGCCGAGTCACCGTTCGTCGAGGTGATCGATCGACCACCGCAAACCCGATGGACGGTCGGTTCCAATCGAGCGCTGGTCGCAGCGTTTGTCGACGAGCGGCAAGGGGTCGTCATCGCCCAGTGTGCGATCGACAACCTGGGCAAGGGTGCGGCGGGTCAGGCGGTGCAAGCGGCCAATCTCATGGTCGGATATGACGAAACCGAAGGCCGGACGACCTCGGGATGGATGCCGTGACCGGTCACACCAGTCCTAACCCGGTCAAGAGTCGCATCGCCAACTCGATGGGGAAGGCGCGTATCCTGATGGAGGCGTTGCCTTACATCAAGGCCTTCCGCGGTAAGACGGTGGTGGCCAAGGTGGGCGGCTCGACCATGGAGGACCTCGAGCTCCAGGCGAGCTTCGCGGGAGATGTGACCCTGTTGGCGATGGTCGGGATCCGGCCGGTGATTGTCCACGGTGGCGGCCCCCAGATCTCAGCCGAGATGAGGAGGTCCGGGATCGAGCCCAGGTTCGAGAACGGACAGCGCGTCACGAGCTCCGAGGCGGTGGCGGTGGTGCAAAGGGTGCTGGCGGGCGACATCAATCCGCGAATCGTCAGTCTGCTCAACGGTCATGGTTGTCCCGCGGTCGGTCTCACCGGTCTTGATGGTGGGATGCTGAGCGCCCGGCCGCTCCGTCCCGAACTCGGCCTCGTCGGTGAAACCGAACATGTCGACACGACGTTGCTCGACGGTTTGCTCGAAGCGGGGATGGTGCCGGTGATCGCGCCGCTCGCCACCGGCCCCGAGGGAAAGGTCTACAACCTCAACGCCGATGTCGCCGCCGCCTCCATCGCGATCGCCCTCGGCGCGCAAAAGCTGATCTATCTCACCGATGTCGAAGGCGTCCGCCGAGTGCGAGCAGAGGCCGAGACCCTGATCTCGCGCATGGCGGCGAACGAGCTCGATGATCTCTTAGCGACAGACGAAATCGCCGGAGGGATGCGACCCAAGCTCGAATGGTCTCGCAACGCCTTCGTCGGCGGGGTCGCCCAGGCCCACATCCTCGACGGCCGCATGCAGCACGCCTTGCTGCTCGAAATTTTTACACCGGAGGGGATCGGAACGATGGTCACCCAATGAACGCATTGCCAGTGAACGCGTTGCCAATGAATCACTTGATGGACACCTACTCCCGATCAGGGGTCACCTTCGTTCGCGGCGAGGGGACCTGGCTTTACGACGACCAGGGTAAGAACTATCTCGACTTCCTCGGCGGTCTGGCGGTGGTGGCGATTGGACACGCCCATCCCGCGGTCACCGCGGCGGTCGCCAAGCAGATGGACACCTTGGTCCATGTCTCCAACCTGTACTCGACCGAGCCGATGATCACCCTCGCTGAGCGTCTCGCCGACATCTCTGGTCTCGGCCGGGTCTTCTTTGCGAACGACGGCGCCACCGCTAACGAAGCGGCGATCAAGTTGGCGCGCCGCTACGGCCAAAAGCATTTCGGTCCGGAGCGATACGAAGTCATCTCCCTGCTCGACAGCTTTCATGGCCGCACCCTGGCAACTCTCGCCGCCACCGGCCAGCCCGGAAAGCAGGCAATGTTTCAACCCTTGCCGATGGGCTTCAAACAGGTCGCAGCCGGAAACCTCGAGGCGCTGACCCAACTCGTCGACGAACGCACGGCCGCGGTGATGCTCGAGACCGTGCAGGCCGAAGGCGGGGTGATCGCGCTGCCGGACGATTACCTCCACGAAGTCCGGCAGCTGTGCGACGCCACCGGCACTTTGCTCATCATCGATGACGTCCAAGCTGGAGTCGGGCGCACCGGCGAGTGGTACTCATGGCAATCGACCGGGATCACGCCCGACATCGCGACGACGGCCAAGGCGCTCGCCAACGGCCTCCCGATCGGAGCTTGTCTTGCCACCGAGATGGTTGCGAGCGCGTTCGCGCCTGGGGACCACGGCTCCACCTTCGGCGGCGGACCGGTGATCTGCTCCGCCGCCCTAGCGGTCCTCGACGTCATCGGGAGCGAGGGATTGCTCGAGAACTGCCAAGCCCGGTCCAGTCAGCTGCAGCGCGCGCTGTCTTTACTTCAGGGGGTTAAGCAAGTCCGAGGCAAGGGCCTTCTCCTCGCGGCTCAGCTCGATCACGAGCGCGCCGGCGAGGTCGCCTCTTCGGCGCTGCAACACGGGCTGGTGGTCAATGCCGGTCGGCCCGACGCGATCCGGTTTACTCCTCCGCTTTCGGTCACGGCCGACGAGGTCGACCTGGGTGTCGATCGTTTCCGCCAGGCGCTGGCATGACGGCGGACACCGCTTCACGTCGCCGCGCTCTCCGCAAGATGATCGAAGAGAACCTGATCGCCAGCCAGGCCGAGCTCGTATACGGTTTGCATCAGCAGGGGTTCGATGTGACGCAGGCGACGGTGTCGCGCGATCTGGGGGCGATGGGGGTGCTCAAGAACGGCGGCCACTATCGCTTCCGGCGTGCCATCCACGCCGACGCCAACCTTGCCCGTGCCATCGGCGAGTACGTGCAGAGCTTTGCCTTCTCCGGCAACCTCGTCATCTTGAAGACTCCGCCCGGAGCTGCCCAGGTGGTCGCCGCCGCCATCGATGGTTCGCAGATGGAAGGGGTGCTGGGATCGGTCGCGGGCGATGACACGGTGCTGCTCGTGGCGGCGGAGCCGGCCGGCGGCCTCGACCTGAAGAACCGCCTGGAGCTGATCGGGGACACCCGATGAAGGTGGTCCTGGCCTATTCGGGTGGCCTCGACAGCTCCGTGATCCTGGCCTGGTTGATCGAGGAAAAAGCGGCCGAGGTCGTCACCTACACCGCCGATGTTGGCCAAGGGGAGGAGGTCGAGGAGGCAAGAGCCAAGGCCATCGCCACCGGGGCGGCCGAGGCGATCGTCGAGGACCTGCGGGACGAGTTCGTGACCGACGCCGTCTTTCCCGCCTTACGGGCCGGGGCCGTCTACGAGTCGTACTACCTGCTGGGAACTTCGCTGGCCCGGCCGATCATCACCCGCGGGATGATGCGGACCGTGAGGGCCGTGGGCGCGGATGCCATCGCTCACGGCGCCACCGGCAAGGGCAACGACCAAGTCCGCTTCGAGCTTTCGGCCTACGCCATCAACCCCGACATCAAGATCATCGCTCCCTGGCGGGAGTGGAAGCTGCGCGGCCGGGCCGACCTCGTCGAGTACGCGGCGGAAAAGGGCATCCCGGTCCCGGTCACCGCCGAGAAGCCCTATTCGATCGACGCCAACCTCCTCCACGTCTCCTACGAAGGCGGCGTGCTCGAAGACCCCTGGGTTTCACCACCGGCGGGGATGTTCCGAATGACCGTCGACCTCGAAGCTGCCCCGGAGACTCCGGAGGTGGTGACCATCGGATTCGACTCCGGAAACCCGGTCGCCATCGACGGCGCCCCGCTGGGACCGGTCGACCTGCTCACCGCCGCCAACCGGCTCGGCGGCCGGCACGGCATCGGGCGGGTCGACATCGTCGAGAACCGGTTTGTCGGCATGAAGAGCCGCGGTGTCTACGAAACTCCCGGCGGGACATTGCTCCACCATGCCCGGCGGGCGGTGGAGTCGATCACCCTCGACCGCGAGGTCGCTCACCTCCGCGACGAGCTTGCGCCCCGCTATGCCGAGATGGTCTACAACGGGTTCTGGTTCTCGCCCGAGCGGCGAGCCCTGCAGGCGTTCATGGATGAAGTCCAAAAGCGAGTCAACGGAGAGGCGAGGCTGCGCCTCTATAAAGGCAATGTGATCGTCGAAGGCCGGCGCTCGGAAACCTATGACCTCTACGACCAGGCCACCGCCACGTTCGAAGAAGACGACGTTTACGACCAGGCCGACGCCGCCGGCTTTATCCGCCTCAACGCCTTGCGGCTGCGCCGCCTCGGGGAGGAACGCCTAGGAGAGGGGGAATGACGCTTTGGGGTGGCCGCTTTGCTGATCGTCTGTCCGACGAGGCTTTCGCCTACACCGTCGACCCGGCCGACCGGAGGCTCCTTCCCTTTGACCTCGCCGGGTCCATCGCCCATGTCGAGATGCTCGGCGCGACCGGAATCATCGCTGCGCCCGAGGCGAGAACGATCAGAGAAGGACTCGACCGCATTGCCGGCGAAGACTTCGAGTTTCTCGATGGTGACGAGGATGTCCACTCGGCGGTCGAACGACGGTTGATCGAGTTGGTGGGTGAAGTGGGGGAGAAGCTTCACACCGGTCGCAGCCGCAACGATCAGGTCGCCCTCGACCTCCGGCTGTATCTCCGGGCCGCGGTGGTGGGGCGGCGCGACGATCTCGCCGAGTTGATCGGCGCCCTTATCGAGCAAGCCGAGCTTCATGCCGACACCGCGATACCGACCTACACCCATCTTCAGCAAGCCCAGCCTGCAACGCTTGGTCAGCACCTGCTCGCCCACGGATGGCCCCTCTCCCGCGATCGGGAGCGTCTTCTTGACCTCGATCGACGGTTGGCGGTGTCACCGCTCGGGGCGGGTGCCTCCGCGGGGTCGAGCCTCCCCCTCTATCCGGCGCAGACCGCGGCCGCGCTTGGATTCGCCAGCTCCTTCGTCAACTCGCTCGACGCAGTCGGAAGCCGGGATGTCGCGGCCGAGTTCGGATTTGTCCTCACCCAATCGAGGGTCAACCTCTCCCGTCTGGCCGAGGAGCTAGTGCTGTGGGCAACGAGCGAGTTCGGGTGGCTCTCCCTCGCCGATGCATACGCGACAGGTTCGTCCGCGCTGCCGCACAAGAAGAACCCTGATGTGGCCGAGCTGGTGCGGGGTCGGACCGCGTCCGCGATCGGCCACCTCAATGCGCTCCTGGTTCTGCAGAAGGGCCTTCCTTTGACCTACAACCGCGACTTGCAGGAGGACAAACCCGCCCTCTTCTGGCTCGACGACACCGTCGCTTCTTCTTGCAGGGCGCTGGCGGGGGTTATCCGCACCGCCACCTTTCATCCACCGGCACCGTCGCCTGTCACCGAGGCGCTCGGCATCGCCGAGAATCTGGTCCGACGAGGCGTGCCGTTTCGAACCGCCCATGCCACGGTCGGAAAGCTTGTCGCCCTCCTCGATGGCCGTCCCTTCAGGGAGGCAAGCGGCGAGGACCTCGACGCGGCCGGTGTGCAATCCGCCGACCTGGTGGTTCGGCCGCCCGTAGCTGGGCTTTCGGTTGTCGACCAGGTCGCGAGCCTGCGGACCTCACTTGGCTGACTGCCGGCGGCGAAATGAGCGAACGTCTTCCCGGTTGGTGCAACGAGCCGAGCAGTGCTTCCGGGAATGGTTGCGGCTGACATCGATGAACACGTCCCGGCAATCGTCGGCCGAGCAAACTCCGAATCGGTCGGTCTCATAGTGGACCACCAGCTCGGCGAGCCCCATCCCGATCGTGGCGCCGATGACTGTCGTCGAGATGTCTACGCAAATCTCGACGAAGGGAGCAGGCGGATCAGATCTCCTATAGCTCTCCCCAAAAATTTGGCAGGTGGCGAACGCTGAAAAGCAAATTCGGCATCAGCGGTACGGAATCCGTTTCGCTGGTACCAGATTACGTTTTGGCCGTTCTCTACCTGCCGAATTTGTTGTCAAGAGTGACCGGCCCGATCCCCTATCCGCTATCCCCCTAAGGTCAAAAGACTCAGGCTGAACAGACACTGTTGGAACGAGTTGAGAAAAGGAGGTGACGTCATGAGATTTCTCTTCTGGTTCGCCGTCGCCGCCGATGCTGCGCTCTCAGGCCAAGACGACGAAGGCAAGGCGTGACCCAATTGGCGAACGAGACCGCGAGCCGGATCTCGTTCAGCAGAGGGCTCCGTGACACCCTCCCGTTGGTTCCACCCCTAGTGGTCTCCGGATTTGTGTACGGAGCCCTCGCCGTTCAGGTGGGCTTTAGTGCCTGGCTGACAGTTCTCTCTTCCCTTTTGATCGTTTCCGGGTCCGGCCAACTGGCAATGGTGGGGCTCCTCCCGTTCGGCCTGGGCCCGGTGCTGGCGGCCACCACCGGTTTAGCCCTTCGCCACCTCCCGATGTCGATGAACCTGGCGGCGTTGATTGGCCCCCAACCGTGGTGGCGACGAGTCCAACTCGCGTGGGTGCTGGTCGACGAGAGTTACGGGCTCACCGTCGCCGCCGCCGAGAGAGGTGTCCCCGACCTAGCCGCCTACAAGTCGGCCTCCGATCTGACCCTTTACAGCAACTGGCTGGTGAGCACCGCAATCGGCGCCTGGCTCGGCACCTCGCTGGACCCCGAAAGACTTGGTCTCGATATCGTGATTCCGCTCGTATTTGCCGGTTTGGCCGCGGCGTTGATCAAGGGTTGGCGGCGATGGTCGGCTGCGGGGCTGTCAGTGGTGATGACGATCGGGGCGGTACTTTGGCTTCCGACCGCCTGGCAGGTCACGAGCGCGGCGGCGGCCGCGGCTTTGGTTGCCAGCCTCCTCCCCGAGCGATGAGCTACCTGTGGCTGGTGCTGGCGGTGGCGGCGATCAACTTCGCCAGCCGGATCTCGTTTCTCGCCCGTGCCAGCGCCAAATCGACCACCAATCGTTTTCTCGAGGTCTTTCCGGTCGCCCTTTTTGTTGCGCTCGCGGCCCGCGACCTGATCGCCCCCGCCGGCTCGATCGCCTCCACCCCATCGCTCGCTGCCGCGCTCGGTGCCGTCATCGGCGGTTTGGTCTTTCGCCGGTCAATCCTGGGCGTCGTCGGCGCCGGCCTCGCGTTCTATTGGATAGCCCGCCTCTTAGCCTGATCGGCCATGCCGCTGATTGCCGCCTTCGCGGCCGCCGTCGCTCTGCTCTCTTTGCTTGCCTTTCTCGGCAGCGTCTTCTGGGTGTTGGATCTGGTGGCCGCATTCCGCCCCCAGCTCACCCTGGTCCTGCTCGTCATGACCACCATCCTGGCCTTGGGCCGCTGGCCGCGGACGGCGTTGGTCATCGGATTGGTGATGGCGATCAACCTGGCGACGATCGTCCCCCTCTTCCTCCCCGGAACGCGGGCGGCGACGCGGGATCTTCGCATCCTTTCTTTCAACGTCCTTGCCAACAACGAGGACTACGAGGAGGTCATCGAGTTCATCAAAGCGAGCGGGGCCGATCTGGTTGTCCTCCACGAAGCGAGCGAACCCTGGGAAGAGGCCCTCGGTGAAGCGGACCTCGGATACACGATCTGGCTCAACCGCAACCGGGAGGACATCTTCAGCTCGGTGGTGCTGGCGTCGCCCGAGGCCGTTGTCGAGTCGTTTGGGTTCAGGCTGGACGATCCGCGCGCAGTTGCGATCAGGCTTCCCTCCGGCGTCTCGGTGCTCGCCATCCATCCGCTCTCGCCCCAACGAAGCCAGCGGGCTGAAATGCGCGATCGACAGTTGGCCTTTGCCGGCGATTGGGTCAAGGACCAAACCGGCCCGGCCATCGTCACCGGGGATTTCAATGCCACTCCTTTCTCATATCCGTATCGTCGTCTGCGGACAACGACGGGTCTCAACGACTCGATCCGCGGGTTCGGGCTCGAGCTGACCTATCCGGCTCGGCTCCCTTCCTTTTTTCAAGTCTCGATCGACCATTTGCTTTTTTCCGAGGGGCTGGCGGTGGTCGATCGGCGCCTCGGCCCGGCGCTGGGTTCGGACCATTTTCCGCTCATCGTTGACCTAGCCGTGGCGTCCTAGCCCTGCCGCCGTAGGAGCACTACCGTCGGAGTCATGCCCGATAGATTTCGTGAACACCGGACCAGGCTCTCGACCCAGATCGGGAGCGATGCCGCCGCACTGGTCCCGGCCAGCGACGAGACCATTCGCAACGACGACGTCACCCATGAGTTCCGCCAGAATTCCGAGTTCTTCTATCTAACGGGCTTTCACGAGCCCGAGGCGGTGGCTCTGCTGGTGCCGGGCCACCCCGACGGTGACTATCACCTGTTTGTCCGTCCGCGCGATCGCGACCAGGAGATTTGGAACGGGTATCGCGCTGGCAAGGAAGGGGCCAAGGAGCGCTTCCAGGCCGATCAGTCCTACGAGATCACCGACCTCGACACGATGCTGCCCCAATTGCTGCAAGGCCGGGAGAGGCTTTTCTACCGATCGGGCAACGGGCACGACCGCCGCGTCCAGACTTTGTTGGAGAAGTCCCGCAACTATCACAGACGCACCGGGAAAGTCCTTCCGAGCACCCTCGTTGACCTCGCTCCCGTTCTTGGCGAGATGCGGCTGCGCAAGTCGGCGGCGGAGATTGAGAGCCTGCGTGCCGCGTGCTCGCTATCAGCCGAGGGTCATCGGGAGGCGATGCGTTTCGCCCATCCCGAGCTGGCCGAGTATCAGGTGCAGGCGGCGATGGAGTACGTTTGGCGGGAAGGTGGGTCGCCGCGCAATGGTTACCCGTCGATCGTGGCCTCTGGGCCCAACGCCTGCATCCTGCATTACGTCGAGAACGACCGCATGATCGAAGATGGCGACCTGATCCTGATCGACGCCGCCTGTGAGGTGGACTACTTCTCCTCCGATATCACCCGCACCTTTCCCGCTAGCGGCTCTTTTACCGGCCCTCAGGCTGCCATCTACGAGGTGGTGCTGACGGCGCAGAAGGCCGCGATCAGCGCGGCCCGGCCCGGGGCGACGATTCGGTTGATGCACGAGACGTCGATGGAGGTTCTCACCGAGGGCCTGGTCGATCTCGGGCTGCTGCCCCGCAGTGTCGATGACTCCTTGGCCATGAATCACTATCGAGAGTTCTTCATGCATGGCACCAGCCATTGGCTGGGACTCGATGTGCATGACGCGGGTAGCTATCGCGTCGAGGGCAAACCCCGTGTCCTCGAACCCGGGATGGCGTTCACGGTCGAGCCGGGCCTTTATGTCGACGGTCGCGAAGAGATCGAATTCAACCTCCATGCTTACGACCTCGATGAGCACCAGGAGCAGTCGTTCTTTGATCCGTCCGGGGCGAAGAAGCGGCTGGAGGAGGCGAAGGAAAAGGCGGACAAGGTGACGCACAAGGTCCCTGCCGAGTTCCGCGGGATCGGAGTGAGGATCGAGGACGACATCCTCATCACCGAGAGCGGGCACGACAATCTCACTTCGTTCGTCCCCCGCGAGATCGATGAAGTCGAAGGGCTGTGCGCCCAACAGTCCTGGCTTAGCCGGGCTTGAGCTCCTCGGCGGGTTCGGGTTCGCCCTTCTTCTCCGCGTAGCGGCGGGCGACGTTCTTGTAGGCGTTTGAGTTGAAGGCAACGATGGTGGCGATGAGCCCGATGGAGCCGGCAACGATAAAGATTAGGGCCATCCCCCGCTC
>JBPCQV010000180.1:0-6731 GCA_050997725.1 Acidimicrobiia bacterium | reverse complement strand
CAACCAAGTTTGAATCGGTCCGCGCCAACCTCAATGAGGCGAAAAAGCGGCTCATCCACCAGTTGGCTGAGCTCGGCTCCGAAGAGTCGGGGGATCTGCGGGGCGACGTTGTTTTCGGCGAAAGCTTTGCCGATGCCGCCGCGGCCACCGCCGAGCGAACCGAGGTTCTGGTTCTCGTCGAGACCCTCAAGCATCAGCTCGACGAGGTGAACGTGGCTCTGGACAGGATCGATAACGGCAAGTACGGGATCTGTGAGAACTGCAGCCGGGAGATCAGCGCGGCGCGGCTCGAAGCGCGGCCCGAGGCCACTCTTTGCATCGACTGTAAGTCGAAGCTCGCCTCCTGACCCAGATCGGTTCTTGGCGACATCTTGGCGGCCGGTTTTTCCGGGTAATTCTTGCGGTTGGCCTCTCTGCGCTCGAGCGGGAATGGGTGACGGCGTCGCTTGATTGTGGGCACGCCGCGTTTTTCGCCCAAGGCAAGGCGGATCAACGACATGGTTATGCGTCCGGGCGACGGGTGGGAAACCGCCCCGAGCTGATCAGAGCGGCACTTCTCCACGACGTTGGCAAGCGGCACGCCAACCTCTCCCCGGTAGGAAGAACGTTTGTCACCGCCGCGGCCAAGGTCGGCCTGCCGGTAGGCGGGCGGGGTCGCATCTATCTCGACCATGGTCGCCTCGGTGCCGACGAGCTCCGCGCTTTGGGGGCGGAGCCGCTCGTCATCGATTTCGCCGCCAGCCATCACGGCGAACCGCCCCCATCGATCTCGCCGGGGGATTGGGCGAAGCTGGTGAAAGCCGACCGGTGATGGTCCTTGACCTGATGCGGCCTGAAAGGCCACACTGAATCCACCTTTTTTATGTCTTTCAACGTCTCCACCGCCGTTTTCGCGGGTCCCCTCGACCTGCTCCTCCAGCTGATCACTCGCCACCAGGTCAACATCACCGAGGTCAGCCTGACGGCAGTGGTTGAGGAATACCTGCTCTGCCTCGACGAAATGGCGGATTTCGACCTCGAAGTCACCAGCGAATTCATCCTGATCGCGGCCACCCTGATCGAGTTGAAGGCCCATTATCTTCTTCCGGCACCGAGCACGGTCGATCTCGATGAAGAGCTGGCCCTGAACGAGGAGCGGGATCGTCTCCTCTCCCGGTTGCTGCTCTGTGTCACGTTCAAAGATGTGGCGGCGGTGTTCCTGCGCCGGCTCGCGGAATCCAGCCAGTTCTTGGCGCGGACCGGGGGACTTGACCAGGCGATTCCGCATAGACCGCGCGAGCTTGTCCTTCCGGTAGATGGAAACGGCCTCCGACTCATCGCTAATCGAGTCTTGGAAAGGGCCGGAAGCGCACCCGACCTCGATCACCTCGATCTCGACCTCCCCTCCGTCGAGGAAGCGATGGCCGACATCCAGGGCCGGATGGCCGAGCTCGTGCAGTCATCTTTCGATGAGCTTGTCGGGGGGGCTCGACGGCGTTCCGAGGTAGCGGCTTACTTCCTGGCGCTGCTCGAACTTGCCCGCTGGGGGCTCTTGCGCGTGGCCCAGGACGAATGGCTCGGCCCGATACGGATCGAGCACCGAGCCGCCCCTATCGTCGACCTGAGGAGCGCCTGATGGACATGAAGGCTGCGTTGGAGGCGATCCTATTTGTCGCGGAAGCGCCGGTTCCGGTCGAGGAGCTGTCCGAGGTGCTCGAGCTGCCCCGGCGCGAGGTCGAAGCCGCGCTGGCCGAGCTTGGCAACGAGTACGCCGCCCGGGGCGCCGGTTTGGTGGTGAGGCAAGCTGGGGGAGGTTGGCGTCTGTACAGCCAGCCCGACGCCTTCCCGTATCTCGAGCGATTCACCGCCACGGCTAGCGCCCGCCGTCTTTCGGGGCCGGCGTTGGAGACGCTGGCGGTCATTGCTTATAGGCAACCGGTCTCGCGCAGCCAGATTGCCCACATCCGCGGGGTCGACGCCGAGTCCGCCATCAGATCCCTCGAGCGGTGGGGGCTGATCGAGGAGGCTGCCCGGCTGGCGGCGCCCGGGAACCCGTCCGTATATCGCACGACGGCGTTGTTTCTCGAGAAGCTCGGCGTCAATGACCTGGCCGAGCTGCCGCCTCTTGCCGATCATGTCCCCCCCGCTTCGGTCATGGATGCTCTCGAGGAAACTTTCGGCCCGAATCGATGAGCGAACGGCTCCAGAAGCTGATCTCGGCTGCTGGATTGATGTCTCGGCGGGCGGCGGAGGACCTGATCAGGGCGGGACGGGTAACCATCAATGGTCGAGTCGCCAAGCTAGGAGACAAAGCCGACCCGCGCTCGGCGACCGTCGCCGTCGACGAGGTGCCGCTCCCGGTCTCACCCGACCTGGTCACCTACCTCCTCTACAAACCGCTGGGGGTGATCTCTTCGGTCTCTGACCCGGAGGGCCGGCCGACAGTCGTGGAATTGGTCCCTTCCCAGCCGCGGGTTGTGCCGGTGGGCCGCCTCGACTACGACACCGAAGGCCTTCTCCTTCTCTCCAACGACGGGACTTTGACCAACGCTGTCACCCATCCCCGCTACGGCATCCACAAGACCTATCTGGCGGAGGTGGAGGGCCAGCCAGGGCCGGCGGCTCTGCGCCAGCTCAGGGAGGGAGTCGAGCTGGCGGATGGAATGGCGCGCGTGTCCAGCGCCCGAGTGACCAGCAGATCGCCTACGGGCGCGCAAGTCGAGTTGGTCCTCGGGGAGGGTCGCAATCGCGAGGTCCGGCGGCTTTTCGAAGCAGTCGGCCATCCGGTTCGTAAGCTCGTCCGCACCTCGATCGGACCGATCACCGATCGCTCGCTGCGCGCTGGACAGTGGCGGCGGCTCACCAATCCCGAAGTCCACTCGCTCTACGCCGCGGCGGGTCTAGGCGCAGAGCACGCCCGTAATCTCAGTTGATGTCCTCTCCGGCCCTGGTGCGGCCGCGCACACGCCCGATCGAAGCGGTGGTCCGTCCTCCCGGTTCGAAGAGCTTCACCAACCGCGCGTTGGTGACCGCGGCTCTCGCTCGGGGAGTAAGCCGCCTCGCCGGGCCTCTCGACGCCGACGACACCGAGGCCATGCGTGCCGGACTCGCCACCCTCGGAGTGCGCATTGACGACAACGATGATCCCTGGCTCGTCGTCGGCACCCGGGGCCGGCTCGGGGCCGGCCAGATCGACGCTCGCCAATCGGGCACGACGGCGCGTTTTCTCGCTGCCCTGGGCGCACTGGCCAACGGCCGGGTTGAGATCACCGGCCAGGGTCGACTACCGGCGAGACCGTTTGCCGAACTGGCGACGGCGCTGGCAGCGGTCGGCATCGACGCCCGGGCGCGTAACGGTGGCCTGCCCTTCGTGGTGGAGGGACAGGGTGGTTTCCCAAGCGGTCGCCTCGTGGTTGACCCGTCGCGGTCCTCGCAGTTCGTATCGGCATTGCTATTGGTAGCGCCGATGGCCGAAGGCCCCGTTGAAATCGTGGTGACCGCGCCTCCGGTCTCCGCCGCCTATCTCGACTCGACTATCGCAGTGATGACGGCGTTCGGGGCCGAGGTCGAAGTCGCAGACCGCGCTTTCCAAGTCGCTCCGACCGGGTATTCCGCAGCCAGCTACGAAATCGAGGCCGATGCCTCGGCGGCGGCTTATCCCTTGGTGGCGGCCGCCATCACCGGGGGAGTGGTCGGAATCGAGGGAATCCCGGCAGGGTCGACTCAGCCCGATCTCGAGTTGCTCAACGTTCTCGCGGCGATGGGTTGTGAGGTGCGGCGCCTCCCGCATCGGCTTGATCTGCTGGGGCCTCCTCAGTTGAACGCGGTCTCGGTCGACATGGAAAGGGCACCTGACGCGGTGCTCGCCCTGGCAGTGGCTTGTCTATTTGCGGACGGGACAAGCCGGCTGCGCCGGGTCGGCAATCTCCGGCTGAAGGAGAGCGACCGACTGGCTGCCCTTGTCTCCGAGATTCGGCGCATCGGCGCCAACGCATGGGTCGAAGGCGATGACCTCCTGATCGAGGGTGGTTCGTCGCTGCAGCCGGCAGTGATTGATACCCATGGTGATCATCGCATGGCGATGAGCATGGCCCTCGTCGGTTTGCGTCAACCGGGGATCGCAATCGACCACCCCGAGGTGGTGGAGAAGACCTGGCCGCGCTACTTCTCGGTGCTCGACCAACTGTGAACGTCATTGCCGTCGATGGACCCGGCGGCGCCGGGAAGTCGACTGTCAGCCGCAAACTGGCTGAAAGGTTGGGATGGCTCCATCTTGACACCGGCGCTTACTACCGGGCGGCGACTCTGGCGTCGTTGCGCGCTGGTGTCGATCTCGAAGATGAGGACGAGGTGCTGGGGGTTGTCAAACTGCTCCGCCTCCGACAGGAGCACGGGCTGATGCTGGTTGACAGCGAGGATGTCTCGGAAGAGATTCGCTCAGCGGAGGTGACCGCAGCAGCGTCAACCGTGGCCGCTCACGGACGGGTGCGAGCGGTCGTCGTTCGCCAGCAACGGCAATGGGTGGCTGGTCAAAAGCAGCCCGTCGTGGTGGAGGGGCGCGATATCGGGACCGTGGTCTTCCCCGCAGCGGAGCTGAAGATCTGGTTGGAGGCCAGCGAATCGGAGCGAGTCCGTCGTCGCGCCGAGGAGACCGGCCAGCCCGAGGAAGAAGTCGAAGGAGACCTCGCTCGCCGTGATCACGCCGACGCCTCCCGGGCGGCCTCGCCGTCTCGGCCGGCGGCTGATGCCATTCATCTGGACACGACCAACCTTGCGGTCGATTTGGTGGTCGAGCGAATCGTCTCGATGCTGCCGGTCGGCCAGGTTTTCCGGCCACCCGTCTAGCGTTCTCAGCAATGATCGACCGAGTTGTCGTAGCCGAGCCGCGGGGCTTTTGCGCGGGCGTGGAGATGGCCATCAAGGCGTTGACCTGGATGGTCCGCCTATTCGAGCCACCGGTGTACTGCTACCACCAGATCGTTCACAACGAATGGGTGGTGAAGGCGTTCGAACGGGTCGGGGTGCGATTTGTCGATGACATCGTCGATGTCCCCATGGGGGCTCCCATCATGCTCTCCGCGCATGGATCTTCTCCCGAAGTTGTGGCGGCGGCGGCTGATCGAGCGGCAGTCGTCATCGATGCCGTTTGCCCACTCGTCACCAAAGTCCACCACGAGGTCAAACGGATGGCCAACAATGGATTCGACATCATTTACGTCGGCCATCGTGGCCATGATGAGGCTCTGGGTACCCTCGCCGAGGCTCCCGAGCAGATGACCCTCGTCGAGCCGGAAGACGGGCTCGATCGTTTTCGCGCCGCTGATCCTGCCAAGGTCGCACTCTTGGCACAGACCACGCTCGGAACCTATGAATGGCAGGAAGTGCTCGAGCAGGCATCAGCCCGGTTCCCAGACCTCGTCACCTCGCGCAAGAGCGACCTTTGCTACGCCACCACCAATCGCCAGGAGGCGGTGCAGGCGCTTGCCAAGGAATGTGAGCTGATCCTGGTCGTCGGGTCGGAGAATTCCTCCAACACGCAGGCCTTGGTGCGGGTAGCGCGCGAGCACGGCGTCGACGCCTACCGGATCGATCGTGCGTCAGACATCGAGGAGGCGTGGCTTCTGCAAGCGAGTGTGGTCGGTCTCACCGCCGGTGCGTCTGCCCCTGACCATCTGGTCACCGAGGTCATCGATCGCTTGAACCCGGCTCAAGGCTTCGAGCTGTTAGCGGTCACCGACGAAGAGGAATACTTTCCCCTTCCTCCTCAGCTTCGCTCCTTCGTCACCACTTTGCAGCATTTGGTCGAGGCCGGTTTCACCGCCGTCGAGGCTGGCGCCGGGCCCCTCGAACGTGATCGAGAGTGGACTGCTACCGAGGCCCTTTCACTTATTGCCGGGAGATGAGCGGCCGGCTTCCAATCGTGGCAGTCGTTGGCCGCCCCAACGTCGGGAAGTCAAGCCTGGTGAACCGGATCGTCGGCGGACGGCAGGCGGTGGTTGAGGAGCGGCCGGGTGTGACCCGAGATCGTCGCAACTTCGAGGCGGATTGGAACGGCCGCAGCTTTGCGCTGGTCGACACGGGTGGCTGGGAACGCGATCCCACCGAGGCGGTCAGCGAGTCGATCAAGGTCCAAGCCGAGGTTGCCTTGAGCGGCGCCGATCTGGTTCTCTTCGTGATCGATGCGCGCGTCGGCATCACCGAGGATGACGAAGGGGTGGTCAGCCTGCTGCGCAGAGCCGACGTACCCGTCATTCTGGTTGCCAACAAGATCGACGACCGGAGCCACGAGCAAGCGTTGGCTGATCTGTGGGCGGTCGGACTCGGCGAGCCGATGGGTGTCTCGGCGTTGCACGGC
The DNA here is from genome assembly GCA_050997725.1 of Acidimicrobiia bacterium. GTDB lineage: Bacteria > Actinomycetota > Acidimicrobiia > Spongiisociales > ZC4RG35 > JACCTH01. The sequence continues at coordinate 397 of JBPCQV010000180.1, read as the reverse complement.
CGGGGAATGGGCGAGCTCCTCGACCGCTTGGTCAAGCTCCTGCCGCCCGACGAGTCGGTGCCCGCGAAGGACGACTTGCCGCGGCTGGCGTTGATTGGTCGACCCAATGTCGGCAAGTCGACCTTGCTCAATCGGATCGTGGGGGAGGAGCGGGTGATCGTCTCTCCGACCCCGGGCACTACCCGTGACCCCATCGACGTCGAGGCGGAGATCGACGGGACTAGGTATGTCATCGTTGATACCGCCGGGATTCGCCGACGCCCACAGATCACCGAGTCGGCCGACTTTTACGCCGTCGATCGCGCCCGCCGATCGCTGGCCGAAGCCGACGCAGCGGTGGGTTTGATCGATGGGATCGAGGGCGTCACTCAGCAAGAGCAACGAATCATCGATGAAG
>JBPCQV010000154.1:0-10569 GCA_050997725.1 Acidimicrobiia bacterium | reverse complement strand
GGCGATTCCTGTGCCACTGCCTCGATGTCCATGCCTCCTTCAGTGGAAGCCATGACGATGTTGCGTCCCACCGATCGATCGAGCAGCACCGCTAGGTAGAGCTCGCGGGCAATGTCCAGGCCTTGCTCGACATAAAGACGGCTGACCTCTTTACCCGACTCACCAGTCTGGATCGTGACCAAAGTCGACCCGATCATCTTCTCGGCCAAAGCCCCGACCTCAGCCACCGCCGCCTCGGGGCCACCGTCACGACCGGCGAGCACAACATTGACGCCCTTGAGATCGGGATGCTCGGCGAAGCGTCCTTTGCCGCGTCCGCCGGCGTGAATCTGCGACTTGACCACCACCACCGGATTGCCCGTCTCGGCGATCAGTGTGCGGGCGGCACTCTCCGCCTCAGTCTTGGTGGTGGCGACGATGCCCTGAGGGGTTGGGATTCCCCTCGCCGCGAGAAGCTGCTTCGCCTGGTATTCATGAATCTTCACGGACTGCCGGCGACGTTAGCTTCCACCCACTCGGCGATTGCAGCGAGTGACGTCCCCGGGCCGAAAATCGCCGCCACCCCCGCGGCTTTGAGCGTGGCGATGTCGACATCAGGAATGACCCCTCCTCCGAAGACGACAATGTCCTCGGCTTCGGCTTCCCGCAGCAGATCAACGACTCGAGGGAAGAGCGTGAGGTGAGCGCCCGACAAAGAGGAGAGACCGACAGCGGCTACGTCCTCGTCGATGGCGGTGGCGACGATCTGCTCGGGAGTCTGATGCAAGCCTGAGTAGATGACTTCATTGCCCGCATCGCGCAGAGCTCGAGCTATGACTTTGGCCCCGCGATCGTGACCGTCGAGGCCAGGTTTGGCGATCAGGATGCGCCTCGGCACATGCCGGAGGTTAGGCCCACAACCAAACCGCTAGGCGGGGCTAAATTTGGGGGCGTCAAGGAGGTTTATGCCCAATTCACGCTTACACACAGTGGCCGCCGCCGGTCAGAGCATCTGGTCGGACCAGATCAATCGGACGATGATCGATGGCGGCGAGCTCGCGGAGCGCATCTCCAAGGATGCGATAACCGGTGTCACTTCTAACCCCACGATTTTCGCCGACGCCATCACCAAGAGTTCCGACTACGACCGATCGCTGCGGGAGCTGGCGAAGAGTGGCCTCGAAACCGAAGAGATCGTCGTCGCGCTGATGAGCGCGGACATCGCCGATGCCTGCGATGTCCTGCGGTCGGCCTGGGAGTGGAGCGATGGCGGCGACGGTTTCGTGTCGGTTGAAGTCAGTCCTCTGCTCGCCCATGAAACCGACGCCACCGTGGCGGCCGCCCGCGAGTGGCACAAGCGAATCGACCGGCCGAACCTCCTCGTGAAAGTCCCCGCCACCATGGCTGGGGTGGAAGCCATCCGCCGGCTGACCGCCGAGGGCATTTCGATCAACGTCACCCTGATCTTCTCGCTCGCCCGCTACGGGCAGGTGATCGAGGCGTATCAAAGTGGATTGGCCGAGTATGGAAAGTCGGGGGGCAAGTTGAAGACAATTAGCTCGGTGGCGTCCTTCTTTGTGTCCCGGGTCGACACCGAAGTCGATCGGCGGCTCGAAGAACTCGAGGCGCCGAGACATCTCTGGGGAAGAGCTGCGATCGCGAATGCTCGGGTCGCCTACGAGCTGTTCCTGCAGCGCTTCCGCACCGACGACTGGATGGATCTCGCCCGAAGAGGCGGCCGGGCTCAACGCCCGCTCTGGGCTTCTACCTCGACGAAGAACCCGGACTATGCCGACACGATGTACGTGGAGGCGCTAGTGGCGCCGCATACGGTTAACACCATGCCCCTCGCCACAGTCGACGCCTACCAGGACCATGGGACGCCTTACCCGCAGCCGTTCGGCGCCGGCGAGATCAACGAGGCTAAAGAGGATCTGGACCTATTGGCCGAGGTTGGCATCGACATGGACAACGTCGTGCAGGTGCTCGAGGACCAGGGCGTCGAAAAGTTTGCGAGCTCGTGGGACCTGCTTGTCAATGACGTCGACAGCGAACGCCGACGAATCTTGGCATAGCTTCGGGTCTTCGGGTCTAGCTGACCTTTTGCATCGGGGCCCAGCCCAGGAGGAGACGTTTCTTTCCTTCCTCGTCGAACACGACGACGGCCTCAGCTCCCTCGCCCGCGCCGACAACTTCCCGGACTGTCCCTAAACCCCACTTGTCGTGCCTCACCCGATCGCCGCTTTGGATCTGATCAGCGGAGACGGTGCTGCGCCCCGACCATGAGGCCTCGGCGTTGGTGGTGCGCTCGCGCTTGGGAGCTTTCTCGATCAGCCCGGCGGGAACTTCTTTTAGAAACCGCGAAGGCGGGTTGTAATTGGTGCTCCCAAAGAGCATCCGATTCCACGCCGAGGTGAGGTACAAGCGATCCATCGCCCGCGTCATCCCGACGTAGGCCAGGCGCCGCTCCTCCTCCAACTCGGCTGGGTCGCCGAGCGTTCGCATATGCGGAAAGACCCCGTCTTCCATCCCCGCCAGAAAAACCGCGGGATACTCGAGGCCCTTGGCGTTGTGCAACGTCATCAACGTCACCGCACCCGCGCCCTCGTCGAGTGCGTCGGTCTCGTTCTGCAGCGAAACTGATTCGAGGAAGCGTTCGAGCCGTATCAGATTGGGGATCTCCTCCCAGGCGACACCATCGATCACCGATCCTTCGCTCAGGCTTTCGAATTCCGCCGCCACCGATCCCAGCTCTCGCAGGTTCTCGATTCGCCCGAGAGCTTCGATACTGCGCTCGGCTTCGAGCGCCGCCAGGTAACCGGTGTCGTTTCCTACCGCATCGATCGCCGCCTGCAGGCCCCCGGTGTCGGCCTTCATCCGAATCATGTCGAGCATGCCCGAGAACTCAAGGATCTGGCGTTGAGCACGACCCGTGAGTTGAGAAATCTCGCCGGCGCGACTCAAAGCCTCGCCAAAGCCGATGCGATTGTCCTGGGCGAAGCGATCGAGATGGGCAACGCTCGTATCACCGATTCCCCGGCGGGGCTCGTTGATCACCCGTTTGAGGGCGACCCCGTCATCCGGATTGACCATCGCTCGCAGATAGGCAAGGACGTCTTTGATCTCCTTGCGGTCGAAGTATCGAACCGAGCCCACCACCCGATAAGGGATACCCCGGCGGACCAACACCTCTTCGATCACGCGCGATTGCGCATTCGTCCTATAGAAGATCGCCATGTCCGATTGGTTGAAGCCGAGGTCGCCGAGACGTTCGATCTCATCGGCCATGAATCCGGCCTCGTCGTGTTCGTCCTCGCCTTCGAAACGGACGATGAGCTCACCGGTACCTTTATCGCTCCACAGGCGTTTGGGCGTGCGCCGCGGATTGTTGGAGATAACTGAGTTGGCCGCCTCGAGAATGTTGGTCGTCGAGCGATAGTTCTGGTCGAGGACGACAATCCGCGCGTCGGGATAGTCCTTCTCGAAGTCTTCGATGTTGCGGATGTCCGCTCCCCGCCAGCGGTAGATGCTTTGGTCACCGTCTCCGACCACGCAGAGTTTGCGGTGCTCGGCGGCCAGCATCTTTACCAAGACGTATTGGGCACGGTTGGTGTCCTGATACTCGTCGACCAGGATGTAGCGAAACCGTTCTTGGTATTGAGCGAGGACTTCGGGGAATGCCCCGAGCAGTTCGACGGTGACCATGAGAAGATCGTCGAAGTCCATCGCTGAGGCCTCGAGCAGGCGTTGCTGATAGAGCCGATAGACGTCAGCAACCTGTTCGTGGTAGAACCCTTCGCCGGTCAACGCAAACGACTCGTAGTCGATCAACTCGTTCTTGGCTCGGGAGATGGCCTCCTTGATCGCCCGGGGAGGGAAACGCTTGACCTCCAAGTCGAGATCCTTCACACAAATCGTCAGCAGCCGGATGCTGTCGTCCTCGTCGTAGATCGAGAAACCCGACCGATAGCCGAGCCGGGACGCCTCACGCCGCAATATCCGCACGCAGGCGGAGTGGAAGGTCGAAACCCACATCGCCCTAGTCGCCCCCCCGACCAAGCGGGCAACCCGGCTTCGCATTTCGTCGGCTGCCTTGTTGGTAAAGGTGATGGCGAGAATGGCCTCGGGAGACACGCCGAGATCGCGAATCAGGTGGGCGATGCGATAGGTCAGGACCCTGGTTTTGCCCGACCCCGCCCCCGCCACCACCAAAACCGGGCCTTCGGTGGCCGCCACCGCTTCTCGCTGGGAGGGGTTCAGCTCCGAGAGCAGCGGCGAGTCGACCAGGAGGTCATTTTGAAACCACTCCGTTGCCATGGAGACATGGTACCGGCCGCCCAGGTCAGAATCACAAGGACGTAACTAGACCCGAAGACCCGAAGACCCGAAGACCCGAAGAGGAAATCAGATAGATCCAGTCTGAAGTCTGTTGTCTGAAGTCTGATGCCTTGGCTCTGATGTCGGTTGTCTGATTTCTTCGATAGTTTCTTCGTCGCGGACGAGAGAGTTTGCCGGGAGCGAGAAGCAGAACCGGCTGCCGGTGGGAAAGCGCCGCTCGTGCCAGACGTCGCCACCCATCGCCCGGGCGAGACTGCGAGCGATCGCCAATCCCAGCCCAATCCCCGACGAGGATCGGGAATCTCCCTTGGAGACTTGCTCAAAGTGCTCGAAGATCGAATTACTCAGCTCGTCGGGCACGCCCGGGCCGTTGTCAGACACCACGATCACGTACTGCTCACCATGGGCAACGCCTTCGACCAATATCTGATCGCCACCATATTTCTTGGCGTTCTCCAAGAGGTTCCTCACCACCTGCTGAACACGATTGGCATCGGCATGAGCCCGCACTCCGTGGGGGATGGAAACCGAGGCTTCCCGACCACCGCCGGGAGGAAAGATGAGAAAGGCCACTTCCTCGATCATCGTCCCGAGGTCAAAAAGGTCCTCGTTGAATCGCAGCCGCCCCGCTTCCAATCGGGGGATCACCAGGATGTCTTCGACTAGGTCACTTAAGTAGGTGGACTGCTTTGTGATGTAACCAAGAAACTCGGTGATGTCCTCGCGGCTGAGCTTCGCCCACTGCGTGGTGAGGGTGTCGGCGAAGCCGGCGATGCTCGTAAGCGGCGTCCGGAGCTCATGGCTGACCATCGCGACGAAGTCGTTCTTGATGTGCCGGGCGTCAGCGGCTTCTTGGCGCGCCTGCGATTCCCGACTCCGGGCGGCGGAAACCATCCGCACGCTCCAGACCACGCCGGCGATCGACAAGACAACGATCACCCCTGCGAGCCAAAGGGCCGCGGTCATGGAGGGCCTTGGGTGTACTGACCTTCTAGGAGAGCTCGCACCGTGGAGGCCAAGGAGCCGAGCCGAAGGTCGTTCTTCTCGAGATACGCATTGACTCCGGCGTCCCAAGCCGCCTGTTGTTGCTCAGCGTCGGCCACACCCGAAACCATAACCATCGGGATCGTGACGCCTGCGGCCCGCAGCGCCCTCACCAGCTCGACACCGTTTGACCGCGGCATCGCGAAATCGACCACCAGGCATTCGAACTTGGCGGAGGCCAGCTTCGTTGCGGCTTCGCGCGCACCTTCGGCGACTTCGACCTCAAAGCCGCGGCCGGCGAGGCTGGCGGAGATGAGCTGGCGAACGCCGGCGGAGTCGTCGACCACGAGAACTCGAGGTGCGGTTTCTCCGATTGGGTGGAGCTGGCGGCTGTATTCGCCCAAATAGTTGGGATCAACCACCACCAAAACCTCCCCGCCGCCGAGGAGGGCGGCCCCGGTGATGCTCCGCGACCCGCCGAGGATCGGACCTAACGATTTAACCGCGACGCGCCGCTTGCCCAGGACTTCACCGGCCGACACCGCTACGGGCCCGGAACGTGTAGAGACGATCAAGAGGTCATTCTCCGAACCTGCGGCCTCACGGCCCATCGCCGCAGCCATCGAGACTACCGGGAGGTCCTGACTCTGAAAGCGCGCTCGCCTCGACCCCTCGTGCACAACCACGTCGGCGATGGAAGGGACGATCGAGGCTTGCACGGCGGCCTCGGGAATACCCCAAAAGTTCGGTCCGTCGGCGAGAACCACCACATTTTGCAACACGAGTGAGATCGGGAGAATCACCGTTACCGACGTGCCCAACCCGGGCACAGTCTCCAGTTGGATGATCCCGTTCACGCGCTCCGACACGTCAGCAACCGCCGGCAACCCATCACCCAAACCGGAGAAATCGTGAGCCTCGGTGAGGGTACTGAATCCGGCCGTGAAAAGCAGCGGAGAAAGGTCAGCTTCGTCGGCGGGGATGCCACGAGCGATGGCCGCATCCTGCACCGCCTTCCAATCGATGCCGCGCCCGTCATCGGAAACAACGATCACAACCTTTTCCCATTCGCGACGGGCGTTGAGCGACACGATGCCGGTGGTGGGCTTGCCTTGTATCGAACGTTCCTCGGGCGTCTCCAACCCATGATCGACAGCGTTCACCAAGAGGTGACGGAGAGGCTCGCGCAGAAGCTCGACGATTTGCCGGTCGAGCTCGATCTCCTCGCCACTCGATTCGAAGCGAACGTCCTTGCCCAGCTTGCGCCCCAAAAAGCGCACGAACTGGGGAAAAGTATCAGTGATGGTGCTCAGTTGGGCGTTGGCAAGATTCACCGCCAGAGACTGGAGATTGCCGATCGCGCCTGCCATTCGCCGCAGCTGCTGGCGCCAGGCTGCCATCAACTTTGTGGGATCGGCTCCTTCGAGCTGGACCAGGGCGAGATCGGACAAGCTTTCGGCGTCGAGGCTGACTTCTACGGCCTGGTTGATCAACTGGTACAAATCCATGGTGTCTACCCGTGACACGCCGCTCATGACCGAGCGCTCGACCTCGGCCAGCAAACCCCCGAGCGAGGAACTGTGCCCTGACGGCGGAGAGTTTGTCGGCGGGGCCGGGGCAGGGGCGATCGGTACGTAGATGTTTCCGGCCAGTGCCGACTCGGCGCGGGCGATATTCGCCCGGAGCTTGGCGGTGAGGCCGGATGCTTCCTGCTGGGCGGCGTCGGGCAGGAAGCCGGCGAGGGCTTCGAGTGACCTAGAGAGCTCGTCGGTGACCTGTAGATCGGAGCTTTCGTAGCGCTCCCAGACATGCTCGAGAAAGTGGGCCGCAGCCGCCACTTCGGTGAGGCCCACGACCCTTGAAGAGCCTTTGATGGTGTGGGCGTCCCTGATCAGATCGGCCACGTTGTCGGGATCGATCGCCCCTTCGCGCAGTGACACGGCGGCGTTGGCCAACCGTCGCGACCGTTCGGCTACCTCTTGGCGGTAGATGTCGATCAGTTCGGTTGAAAGGGTTATATCCACGGGATTCTGACGTGAAGGGTCAGTTTCAAACATCGGCTGAATTCAGGATCAAGTTGATTGGCAAGTTGCGGGGGGACGGGCCATGGGCCAAGTTCTACAGCTATTCCCACTCAATCGTGGCTGGCGGTTTGGACGAGATGTCATAAGCCACGCGATTGATGCCTTCGACTTCGCTGATCACCCGCCGGCTGATTGTTTCGAGGAGCTCGTAGGGAAGGCGGGCCCAGTCGGCGGTCATCGCGTCCTCGCTTTCCACCGCCCGGACAATCAGCGGGTAGCTGTAAGTGCGGCCGTCGCCCTGAACCCCGACCGATTTGATGGCCGGGAGCACCGCAAAAGCCTGCCAAAGCCTCCGTTCTAGGCCCGCCCGCCGGACTTCCTCGGTGACGATCGCGTCGGCCGCACGCAGGATCTCGAGCCGTTCGAGCGTGACCTCGCCAATGATCCGCACCGCCAATCCCGGGCCCGGAAAGGGTTGTCGCCAGACAATCTCTTCGGGGAGCCCGAGCTCCTCGCCGATCGCCCGTACTTCGTCCTTGAACAAGTCCCGGAGCGGCTCGACCAGGGCGAAGCGGAGGTCGGCCGGAAGCCCGCCGACATTGTGATGGGTCTTGATCTTGGCTGCGGACGCGCTGCCCGACTCGATCACATCGGGATACAGAGTTCCCTGCACCAGGAACTCGGCGCTGTCGATCTCCGTCGCCGCCTCCTCGAAGGTGCGGACAAAAAGCTCCCCGATCAGCCGGCGCTTTTCTTCCGGATCGGTCACCCCGCGCAGCCGCTCCAGAAAACGATCGGCGGCTTTGACCGAGATGAGGTCGACCTGGAAGTGACGACGAAACGTCTCTTCGACTTGCTTCGCCTCGCCAGCCCGCAGCAGACCGTGGTCGACAAAGATGCACGTGAGCTGGTCTCCTACCGCTTCGTGGACCAGAGCCGCGGCGACAGCCGAGTCGACACCGCCCGACAATCCGCAGACCACCCGCGCCGATCCGACCTGCTGGCGGATGCGGTCGATCGCATTTTCGATGATCGAGTGCGAGGTCCAAGTCGGAGCGAGTCCGCAAACGTCGTAAAGAAAGTGCTTGAAAACGTCTGGTCCCCGTTCGGTGTGTGAAACTTCGGGGTGGAACTGGACACCGTAGAGCTGTCTTTCTCGGTCCTCCATGGCTGCCACAGGTGAGCCGTCCGAGGTCGCGAAAGACCGGAATCCCGGTGGGGGCTGGACGACCGCGTCGCGATGGCTCATCCACACCTCGAGCTCAGCCGGCATCTCGGCCAATAGCTCGGAGCCCGAATCAATTCGCAGACGGGTGCGCCCAAATTCGGCGCGGTCCGTGCGAGCGACGTCGCCACCGGCGAGATTGGCCAGGACCTGGTGCCCGTAACAGATCCCCAAAACCGGGATACCGAGCTCGAGAATTTCGGGGTCGAGGGTATAAGCACCTTCGGCATAAACCGAGGCCGGGCCGCCCGAAAGGATGATGCCCGCCGGGCCAGAAGATCTGAGGTCGGCGGCGGTGACGCGACGACTGACGATCTCGGAAAAGACGTGTGCCTCCCGGACCCGCCGGGCGATCAGCTGCGCGTATTGAGCTCCGAAATCAACGACGACGACCTTCGGGTCCACTTATCCCATGCCTACCCGCTGCGCTTTTTGCAGGGCTTTCCCCTCGGTTTGCAACGATGGGGCGAGCATGATCTCCGCCTTTTGGAACGCTTTGAGGTCGGAGTAGCCGCAGGTGGCCATCGAGACGCGCAGGGCGCCGAACAGGTTGCGACGGCCGTCGTTCTCATGGGCTGGTCCGGTCAGGACCTCCGCCAGCGAACCGAGACGGCCCACCTGCACCCTCGCACCCCGCGGGAGGGTGGGATGGAAGGTCGCCATCCCCCAGTGATAGCCGCGGCCGGGCGCCTCGTCGGCACTAGCCAGGGGCGAGCCGATCATCACCGCGTCGGCGCCACAGGCGATCGCCTTGGCGACATCGCCCCCCGTCCTCATCCCGCCATCGGCGATCACTTGGACATAGCGACCGGTCTCGTCAAGGTGGCGGATCCGCGCCCCGGCGGCGTCGGCGATGGCAGTGGCTTGGGGGACACCGACCCCCAACACCCCCCGAGTCGTGCAGGCCGCTCCCGGCCCGACTCCGACCAAGACCGCCGCCGCCCCCGTCCGCATGAGATGGAGGGCGGTGCTGTAGGAACCGCAGCCGCCCACAATCACCGGGACCTCGACACTCTGGATGTAGGCGGCGAGGTCGAGGGGTTCGGTGCGAGTAGAGACGTGCTCGGCCGAGACCACCGTGCCCTGGATGACGAGAACATCGAGGCCGCCGGACAGGGCTTCGTGGCCGAGTTCGCGCACCCGCTGGGGGGTCAAGGAGCCGGCGGCGATGACCCCGGCCGATTTGAGCTCTTGAACTCTTTGGTGGACGAGCTCTGGTTTCACCGGCTCGAGATAGATCTCCTGCATCCGCCGGGTGGCCTTCTCGTTTGAGAGCTCAGCGATTTCCTCGAAGTAAGGATCTGGATCCTCGAATCTCGTCCAGAGCCCTTCCAGGTTGAGCACGCCGAGGCCGCCCAACCGTCCGATCTCGATCGCGGTCGCCGGGCTGACGGCCCCGTCCATGGCCGAACCTAGCATCGGAATGTCGAAGCGCATCCCGTCGAGCTGCCAGGTGATATCGACGTCATCGGGGTCGCGGGTCCGCCGCGAAGGGACAATCGCGATGTCGTCGAACCCGTAACCTTGTCGAGCGGTCTTGCCGATCCCGATATCGATTTCCATTCAGCTCCCTTCGGCGTAGGTCATTGTAGGAATCAGGCCCGCTCACTCGGTACCGTGCCTTCATGCTCGAACCCGAAGCGGCGCCTTGGCGGGTTCGGGATTTCATCCTGGCTATGAGCGGCGGAGTGCTCCTTGCCCTGCTCGTCGCAATACCCACGATCGACGCCTCACCAACGGTGTTCCTGGTCTCGGCCGCGGTCGCTCAATACGCCGGCCACTTTGGGACGATTTGGTTTCTCGCTCGCAGCCGAGGGGGATTTGCCTCACTCGGCTTCTCGGTCGAAGGTCGCGACGGCCTCTGGCTTCTCGCCGGAATTGCCCTCCAGATCATCTTGCCCGTTCTCTTCTTCCCTTTGGCGGAGATGATCAGCGAGGGAGACGGCGGACAGGTGATCGGCGAGGAGCTCCGGGCGCTCAACAACGACGGCGCCCGAATCTACATGGCCCTGACTATCG
>JBPCQV010000134.1:0-9687 GCA_050997725.1 Acidimicrobiia bacterium | reverse complement strand
GCAGCCAGTGCGAAGTTGTCTTCGGCACTTGTGTTTGTTTTCCGGCTCTTTAACGAGGCTCCGGAGACCTCGGCTCGCTTCCGACGCCTCAACACTCAACGTCGAATCCAATTCACCCCCAGGGGTTGCCAACATTCTACCGGCAACTAGCGCGGACGGCGCAGGGCGCGCTCCATCTCGCGTTTTTGATCGCGCTCTTTGACCGTCTCGCGCTTGTCGATCGTGCGCTTCCCGCGGGCGAGACCTAACTCCACTTTGACCTTGCCGTCCTTGAAATAGATCCGGAGGGGCACGAGCGTAAGCCCTTTCTCGGCCACCTCCGACCCGAGCCGGTTGATCTGACGCCGCTGTAAGAGCAACTTGCGGGTCCGCTCGGGTTCGTGACCCCCGCCCCGGGAGAAGTTGTACGGAGCGAAGTAGGTGCCGACCAGAAAGATCTCGCCATCACGAACATGAGCGAAACTGTCCTTGATCTGCACCTTTCCCTCCCGGGCACTCTTGACCTCTGATCCGACCAAGACCAGCCCGGCCTCGAAGGTGTCGAGAATTTCGTAGTCGTGTCGCGCCCGGCGATTAGAGGCGATCACCTTGACCTCGTCGGTCATCGGAGATAGCTGAGAGGATCGACCGGGACTCCGTCCACGCGGACCTCGTAATGGAGATGAGGGCCGGTGCAACTGCCGCTGCATCCGACATAGCCCACCAGGGCTCCCCGACCCACGATCTGCCCAACCGAAACCGCAATTTGAGATTGATGGGCATAGAGGGTCGTCAGTCCGCCGCCGTGATCGATGACCACTGCCCGTCCATAACCGCCATAGGTTTGGGCAAGGATGACCGCGCCCGCCGCCGACGCGGCGATCGGGGCCCCGCTGGCAGCGGTGATGTCGATCCCGGTGTGCAGCTTCCTCACCCCCAGGATCGGATGGACGCGATATCCGAACGGCGAGGTGACCGCGCCATTTACCGGCCAACTAAGACCTGACGGCGCTGTCCCTTCGCCGGAGGAAAGGCGGGCAATCTCGAGTTCCAGTGCGACGGCGTCGGCTTCGAGACCATCCTTGTGTTCCTCGGCCGAGGCGATATCGCGTCGGATGGAATCGAGGAGCGCTTGCACGTTGGCTGCTTCCGTCTGGGCAACGGCCAGCGCGGTCGCGGCAGCGTCGCGCTGGGTCTCGAGGTTTGCTTTCTCCTCCTCGAGCCGCTTCAGCTCGGCCTCGGTCTGAGCTTTCTTTGCGACGATCTGGTCGCGCTGACGCTCCTCCTCACGCTGGAGCAGCTCGAAAACGGTAAAGACATCGGTGTCCTGGTCGAAAACCGCGGAGGAGTAAGCCAGGGCCGCGGCCGCATCTGCCACGGTTGCCTGCGAGAACAGGTCCGCCCCCGGGACCGCGCTCGCAGCCATATAGAGATTGATGGCCGTCTCTTCGAGCCGCTGTTCCGTGGTGCTTAGGTCGACCGCGGTCTTGGCGAGCGCCCGCTCAAGAGTCTCCACCTGTCCCTTCAACGAAGCGACCTGTGATTCTGTTTGTTGGACGGCGAGGATTTGTTGATCAACCAGGGCTTGGGCGACGTGATAGCCGTCGAGAGCCAGGGCCATTGCCGCCTGCGCTGCGACCACCTGGCGGCCCACGGAGCTGGCTTCGGTTTGGGCCGCTCGGATTGCCCGCTCGACGTCCGAAAGCTCGTTCTGGACCTGCTGCAACTCCGCGGCTGGGTCTAGGGCCGTCGACGGCAAGGCCGGCGTCAGCAGCGCAAGGGCGACGAGAAGCACGGCGAGCCGTGCGGTCTTCACAGGGGCTCGAGGACCCGCGCACCGGCCGAGACCGGCCGGCTCCCATCTTCGTCTTTCAGGTATCGGCTGAGCCCCAGCACGCTGCCCAGCACTCCTGCTGCCGCTCCGAATAGAAGGATCACGATCGACCACGTAAGGAAGAAACGATCGGACACTGCAAAGGAGATGACCTGGATCGAGTCGCCAAGCGATCGCAAATTGCGGAACGCCACCCAGACGGTGGCCACGGCCAAACCCGCTCCGATGAGGCCCTCGATCATGCCTTCGAGGATGAAGGGAATGCGCACAAACCAGTTCGAGGCGCCGACCAGCTTCATGATCGCCACCTCGTCGCGGCGGGCGTAGATCGCCATCCGGATCGTGTTGGCGATGAGGATCACCGCCGAAACACCGAGGACGAGAGCCAAACCCAATCCGAGGAGGTTAAGCACGGTTGAGAGCGAGGAGAGCTGTTCGATCTGCTCCCCGAAGGTTGCTACTCGCAGAAGCAGTTGGCTTTCGCTCGCCAGTCGGAACTGAACGTCGCGATAGAGGCCAATGTCCGTCAGTTCGATTCGCACCGAAGCCGGTAACACCGACGGGTCGATCGTCAGGTACTCATCTCGGTCCGCAAAGATTTGTTGATATTCGGCCCAAGCTTCGGCTTTGTCGATGTAATTGACATTTTGTACTTCATCCCAGCTGACAACCTCGGCAACGAGTGCCTGATGGGCGCCGGCGGGAATTCCGGGCAGGCCCTCGTCGTGGAGAAAGGCGATGATGTGCACGCCGTCTTGCCAGGCGAGGGTGTTGATCCGGAGCAATTGACTGATGACCAATGCTCCGAAGGCCAGGGCAAGGGAGATGAATACCGCCAGCACCGCCCCCATCACCACGAGCAAGTTCCGACGCAGGTTGATCAATGCTTCGCGGGCTAGGAAACCGAGGCGGTTCATTGGGCAACGCTCCCATCGACCTCGACCACGTGCTCGGTTTCATAGCGGCCCGATTGCTGGTCGCGGATGATCCGCCCGTCTTCTAACTGGACAACGCGACGTTGCATGGCGTCGACGATCGCGTGGTCGTGGGTGGCCATGGCGACAGTCGTCCCGGAGCGGTTGATTCGATCGAGCAATCGCATGATGCCCACCGAGGTGGCGGGGTCGAGGTTTCCGGTGGGCTCGTCGCAGAGGAGGATGGGCGGCCGGTTGACAAAGGCCCGGGCGATCGAGACTCGCTGTTGCTCGCCACCGGAGAGCTGGCGGGGATAGCGGTCGCCTTTGTCCTTGAGCCCGACCAGCTCGAGCACTTGCTGAACTTGCGGACCGATCACGCTCCGGGACTTGCCGAGAACCTCGAGGGCGAAGGCGACGTTCTCGCCCACGGTCTTGTTGGGAAGCAGCTTGAAGTCCTGGAACACGGTGCCAACTGAGCGTCGAAGGAAGGGGACCTTCCAGGCGGGCAGCTGGGTGATGTCCTTGCCGGCTACCCAAATCCTGCCCCGGGTGACCGTGTCCTGACGGAGAAGAAGCCTGATCAACGTCGACTTCCCCGACCCGGACGGACCGACGAGGAAGACAAACGCACCCTTTTGGATGTCGAGTTCGATGTCGCGGACGGCGACCACGCCGCCCTCATAAACCTTGGTGACTTCACGCAGTCGAATCATTGGTCCTGACCCATCGTGAGCTAAGCCTGAATGGCCGGTTCAGGGTAACCGTCTGAAGTTGCGAAACCGAACTTCGCCACTCTCCCCAGCTACCGCTCGGGGAGAGGGGGAAGATTTTCGTGTTGGAGGCGGCGCCAGCGGAGGTAGCCGTCGATGAAGGGGTCGAGGTCGCCGTCGAGCACGCCGGCGATGTTGCCGACCTCGACGTCGGTGCGGAGGTCCTTCACCATCTGATATGGCTGCATCACATAGCTCCGGATTTGGCGGCCCCAGGCGGCCTCCCCCTGTTCGCCACGGATCTCGTCGATTTGGGCCAACCGTTCATGGCGCGAGCGCTCGGCCAGGCGCGCCTTCAGGATCGCCATCGCCCGCGTCCGATTTTGCAGTTGGCTGCGCTCGTTCTGGCACTGAACGACGATGCCGGTGGGGAGATGGGTGATCCGGACCGCGGAGTCCGTCTTGTTGACATGCTGGCCCCCCGCGCCCTGCGAGCGATAGGTGTCGATCCGCAAATCATCCGTGCTGATCTCGACCCCCTCGTCCTCCGCGAGCTCCGGGACGACGTCGACGCCGGCAAAGGAAGTGTGCCGCCGCGAGTTCGAGTCGAACGGGCTGATTCGGACCAGGCGATGCGTCCACCGCTCTAACTCCAGGGTTCAGCAGGCGTGCTCACCACGAACGGTCATCGTCACAGACTTCACGCCGGCCTCCTCCCCGTCGCTGACATCTTCAACTGTTACCGAGAATCGGTTCTCCTCGAGAAAGCGCTGATACATGCGGGAGAGGATCTCGGCCCAGTCCTGCGCATCGACGCCGCCGGCTCCGGCGTGGACCGAGAGGATGGCGTTGTGGTCGTCGTATTCGTCGAAGTACAGCGACTCGCGTTCGAGGCCGGCGAGAACCCGTTGGAGAGCGCCGAGCTCAGAAAGGACCTCGGCCCGAGCCCCGGGATCGGAGGCCTCGTCGGAAAGATCAAGCAGAACCTCTGCGTCATCGAGACTGCGCTCGAGCTTTTCGACTCCCTCGATGGTGCGCTCTAGGGCAGCCACGCGCTGGGTGAGCTTCCGACCTTGGTTGGGATCGTCCCACAGGCCGGGATCGGCCGCTCGCTCCTTCAGCTCGGTTAGCTCTTCTACCTTGCGGTCGACGTCAAAGAAACCTCCGGGCTTCAACCAGGCGGCTGCGCAGATCGGCGATATGGGCGCGCGGCTCAAGAGTTTCGGTCGTCACCGGCAGCAGGTTACGCCGCTCCGTGACAGCGCTTGTACTTCTTGCCGCTACCGCACGGGCAGGGAGCGTTGCGGCCTACCCCGCTCTGGCTCTTGGCCCCCGGTTGCGACTTCCCGTCGTTTGCTACCTGCGTAGGAGCGGCGGGGGCATTGGGCTCGGCGATCTGAACATGGAACAAGTACCGGACCGTGTCTCGCTTCACTCCTTCGACCAGCTCGCTGAACATCGAATATCCCTCGCGCTGGTATTCGACAAGAGGGTCGCGCTGGCCCATGGCACGCAGACCTATCCCGGCTCGCAAATAATCCATCTCGGAGAGGTGCTCACGCCATTTGTTGTCGATCACCGACAAAATGACCTGCCGCTCGACCTGCTTCATCACCTCTGGCCCCAGCTCCTTGGTCTTCGCCTCATAGGCGGCATTGGCATCCTCGACGGCTGCGTCGATGACGTCCTCCAGCGAAGAAGCCTCGTCGTCGACTTTGATGGTCGAGGGATAGATCTGAGTCAGTTCTTTTTGGAGGAGCTCCCAGTCCCACTCCGAAGGTGAAAGCTCTGGCGGGAAAACCTCCTCGACGGTGTCGGCGACGACAAGCTCGATCCACTCCCCGACTAGCTCCTCGCCAGTGGCACCGAGGAGATCCTCGCGCCAGTCGTAAATCACCTCCCGCTGCTTGTTCATGACCTCGTCGAATTTGAGGACGTTCTTGCGGAGCTCGAAGTTCTGGGCTTCGACGGTCTTTTGGGCTCGCTCGATGGCTTTGGTAACCATGCCCGCCTCGATGGGAACGTCCTCGGGAATTTTCAACCGATCCATCACCGAAGAGACCCGGTCGCCGGAAAACCGGCGCATGAGATCGTCGCCGAGCGAGAGATAGAACCGCGATTCGCCCGGATCACCTTGCCGGCCCGACCGCCCTCGCAACTGGTTGTCGATCCGACGCGATTCGTGGCGCTCGGTTCCAATCACATAGAGCCCGCCGCTGGCGATCACTTTCTCCTTGATCGGAGCGATCTCCTGAGCGAACTGAGCCGCCACTTGGGCAAGCTTGCTGTCGAACTGCTCGGGTGGCACCTGCTGCTTCTTCAGCTCCAAGCGGGCCAGGCCTTCTGGATTGCCCCCCAGCATGATGTCGACTCCGCGCCCGGCCATGTTGGTGGCAACTGTCACCGCTCCCGGGCGGCCGGCCTGGGCGATGATCTCCGCCTCCCGGGCATGGTTCTTGGCATTGAGGACTTCGTGTTCGACGCCTCGTTTCTGGAGCATCCTCGAGAGCCGCTCGGATTTTTCGATCGAGACGGTGCCGAGCAGAACCGGCTGTTGAGCATCGTGGCGAGCCACGACATCTTCGACGACAGCCCCGAACTTGGCGTCTTCCGACTTGTAGACCAGGTCGGGCTGGTCAGCTCTGGCGACCGAGCGATTCGGGGGAATGACCAGCACCTCGAGGCCGTAGATCTGGGCCAGCTCGGGGGCTTCGGTCACGGCAGTACCGGTCATCCCTGCCAGCTTCTCGTAGAGGCGGAAATAGTTCTGGAGGGTGATGGTGGCAAGGGTCTGATTCTCTTCTTTGATCTTCACCCCTTCTTTAGCCTCGATCGCCTGGTGGAGACCCTCCGAATACCGTCGACCTTCGAGGACCCGTCCGGTGAACTCGTCGACGATCTTGACCTCGCCCTGATCGAGCAAATACTCGACATCTAGGTGGTAGAGCTCCTTGGCCCGTAAGGAGGACTCGAGATGGTGGACAAAATCGACCGCGGCGTGGTCGTAGAGGTTCTCGACCCCCAGGATCTCTTCGACGAAACCAACTCCCTCTTCCGTGGTCAGCACCTGACGCTTGGCCTCGTCGACTTCGTAGTGCTCGTCGCGACGGAGGCGGTTGGCGATCCGGGCAAAGTCTCTATACCACTTGGCAGAATCGGAGAGGCGGCCGCTGATGATGAGCGGCGTGCGCGCCTCGTCGATGAGGATCGAGTCGACCTCGTCGACGATGGCGTAGGTATATCCGCGCTGGACGCGGTCGGTGGCTCGCATAGCCATGTTGTCGCGCAGATAGTCAAACCCGAACTCGTTGTTGGTTCCATAGGTGATGTCGGCGGCATAGGCCGGCTGGCGACGACTTGGCTCCATCCCCGTCTGGATGAGCCCGATCTCGAGGCCGAGGAAACGATGGATCGCCCCCATCCACTCGGCATCGCGCGAGGCGAGATAATCGTTCACGGTCACGATGTGGACACCCTTGCTCGGGAGGGCGTTGAGATAGGCGGGCATCGTCGACACCAGGGTTTTGCCCTCGCCAGTCTTCATCTCGGCGACCATCCCCCGGTGGAGGGCCATCGCCCCGATCACCTGGACATCGAAGTGTCGCTGTCCGAGGACCCGGCGGGCCGCCTCGCGCACGGTCGCAAATGCCTCGACCAACAGGTCATCGAGGGGCTCGCCGGCCTCGAGACGGCGGCGGAATGCAACGGTCTGATCGGCTAGCTGAGCGTCATCGAAGGCCGATACGGTTGCCTCGTAGGCGTTGACCTCGCCCACGAGGCGCTCGAATTCACGAAGGGTTTTGCCCTCACCGGCTTTGAGGATCTTGGAGAAGAGGGACATGGACGAATAGATGCTATCTAGGGGTGCTGCCTAAGAACACCCCTCAGCAAGTATCGCTAACTCCTGACTTCGAACCTATGGATCGGGCCGTGCGAGCCTTGACCCACGAGGACAAGTTCATATCGACCCGGTTTCAAGCCGTCGACGCTGAACTCGAAGTCAGCGGGAAGGCCGACACCGGCAGTCACTAGAAACGACGAGGTGTGTTCATTGACGCCTCCCTGGGTGAAGGTGGCGACCACCGGCAGGTGGTTTATCGCGTCGCGTAGCGAAGCATTGATCCACGACTCGAACACGGTTCCGAGTCCGCGAAACGTAATCGTCTCCCCCGAGGTCGCTTCGGAGGGTGGGTCGATCAAACCGATGCCTTCAATCATTCGAAACGGCGGGGAACTCGGAGTAGCGACGTAATCGAGCACCAGCCGATTGCGACCGTCGACCCAGAGCCCCCAATCCGAAACGGCTCCGAGAACTCGCAGCACCGGTCCGTCTGCGGAATCGACGAACATCGCGGGCGGCGACAGAGTCAGCGGCGGTAGCTCGACGCTGAACACCTGAACCGACCCGAGGCCGATCTCAAAATCTTGTCCGTCTGCAATAACCCCGACTGCGGACGGACCGTACGCCGGATTCTCGGGCGCGGTCTCGGAGTGCCAATCGGAATCTAGGTCGACGAAATCCATCACGATGCGACTGCATTCCGCCAGCTGCAAAGCTGTCGTGCCGGCTAGCACCGGTCGTTCACTAGATACGGGTTCGTTGAGCTCGTTGCCCTCAAGATGACAATCCTCGGTCAAACCGTCGGATATGGGCTCGACGAATGCCGAGTTGATCCAGCCCAACGCCGGGCCGCCGTGCAGGGGTTCTCCGAGGTTCAACAGGGCAACTGGTTTTGTGAGCTCGACCAGCCACCACACCCCGGTGTCGTCTGCCACAGAACTTGTCCCCGTCCAACGAAGCCCAGAATACGTAGCTGGCAGTTCGGCCCGTAACAAAGCATTGGAATTAGGTTCCTCGCGCACGTTAAGAACGTCGTCGCGAGCGACACCCGTCACCTGATGGGTGGCGCTATTGGTCACATCCTGGATCAAGTCGAGCGCGAGAATTTCGTCGTCCACGGGAATGGTCGTCGTGGGCACACCTGGCGTCGTCAGCTGAACGTTGAAAACGCCAACATCCGTGGCGACTAACGCTGTCCAACCGTCGAAATCGAACGCATGGGGAATCCCCTCGATGCCGACCCGATGAAGCTCGTCGCCACTGCTCAGATCGAACGTCGACAATCTTCGATCGTCAATGTTGACAATGGCGACCTGAGCGTCGTTTGGCGACAGCTCGACCAAGCGTCGCGAGCCGTCGTTGGGACATGCGGCCAGGGCAAGGTCGCCTGCCGGTTCGACAGGCGCGAGACCACTCACCCTTACGATGAGCAGGCGGCCGCAGCTATCGTCGAGGACCAATGCCAGGAGACCGCTTCCCCAACTCGCGTCGCTGACCATCGCACCGTCGGTTGGAAGGGTCCCGTACTCAGTCACCTGCCCTGCGACCGAGATCGTGGCGAGCAAGGTTTCCTGCGCGCGAGTGATCAGGGCCACAGCTTGGGGGAGCTCGTCAGAAGATGTCACTCCAAGCAGGCGGAGCAACTCACCGGCGGGAGCTCGATACAAAAGCCGAGGCTCGGTCGATAGGCCCTGGAGGGACCAAAGTGAAGTGCCCAGCCCATCCCAACGGAGGACTTCGTCGGCCAGCACCACCAGCGGGTGGGCACCGGCAACCGCTACCGGCACTTCGGACATGGCCCAGTTGAGCGCGCCTCCCCACAGCAACTCAGGCTGGGCCTTGCCCCCCGGGGTCACAGTGATCATGAATGCATCCCAATCGGCGGGGTTTATCGTCACACCAGCCGAAGCAGGGAAGGGATCAGCCGAAGTAGGGGCACCTTCGGTCGTGATGGTGGAGGAGCCGCTGGTTGCTACCGGCGGAAGCGGCTGGGCGGTTGTTAGGGAACTGGGCGGGTTGCACGCCACCACCAACAACAATGTGAGCCACCGCGCGACACGCGACATGATTGCCAGTCTGCTCGTCCGGCGTTTGGTATCTGCCGACTATCGACGATTCAGGAGTCCGGCGTGTTCGGCGTAGCGGACGGCCTCGTGGCGGGACTGCATCCCGAGCTTGTCGAGGATGTTCCGGACGTGATTCTTGACGGTGTTCTCGGAGATATAGAGCTGCTCGCCGATCTCGCGGGAGGTGCTGCCGTCGGCGATCCATTGCAGGATCTCGACCTCCCGTCCGGTGAGCGAGGGGCGCCGGGTGGCGTTGAGGTCGCGATTTCGCAACAGGTGAGCGACGACTGCGAAGAGTCGCACGGCAAGTTTGGGAGAAACCACCGCTCCTCCCTTGACC
>JBPCQV010000110.1:0-2809 GCA_050997725.1 Acidimicrobiia bacterium | reverse complement strand
CTTTCACGGAGGTCGAGCCGCGCTCGAGGCTGGCTCAGGTCCCTATCTCTATCTCCCCAAGCTCGAAAGCCATCTCGAAGCCCGGTTGTGGAACGACGTCTTTGTCTTCGCGCAGGACCGGCTTGGGATCCCTATCGGAACGATCAAGGCGACGGTTCTGGTCGAAACCCTTCCCGCCGCCTTCGAGATGGACGAGATCCTTTACGAGTTGCGCAGTCACTCCGCCGGGCTCAACGCCGGCCGTTGGGACTACATCTTCTCGACGATCAAGAAGCTGCGGGCGCGAGAAGATTTTGTCCTTCCCGACCGGTCGGCGGTGACGATGACAGTTCCCTTCATGAAGGCGTACACCAAGCTTCAAGTCCAGACCTGTCATCGTCGTGGCGCTCATGCCATTGGCGGAATGGCCGCCTTCATTCCCAATCGACGAGACGCCGAAGTCACCGAGCGAGCATTGGCCAAGGTGACCGAGGACAAGGAACGCGAGGCCCGACTCGGTTGCGATGGCACCTGGGTTGCGCACCCCGACCTAGTCCCCGTCGCCCGTCAAGTCTTCGACTCTGTTCTCGGTGAGCGTCCCAATCAACTAAATGTCATCCCCGAGGGAGGGGTCACGGCCGCCGATCTCCTCGACTTTCCCGCCGGCCTGATCACGGATGCGGGTATGCGACAGAACGTCCGCGTCGGTCTCCTCTATCTGTCGGCCTGGCTGAACGGCAGCGGCGCGGTCGGGATCGACAATCTCATGGAGGACGTCGCCACCGCTGAGATCTCGCGGAGCCAGATCTGGCAATGGGTGCAGCGTGAAGCCCGCACCGACAACGGGGAAATCATCGACCGCGCTCTGGTCGAAAAGGTGGCGGGCGAAATCATGGCGGAATCCACCACCGACCTGAGCGACGCCTGGGAGGTGTTCTCTGAAGTTTCCCTCGGCGACGACTTCGTCGAGTTCTTGACTCTTTCGGCCTACGTCCGCCTCGACTAGGAGAAGCGAATGACCAACCCATATCAAACGGAGATCGATCAACTGGAGAAGACCTGGAGGAGCGACACTCGTTGGAACGGCGTCACCCGCAACTACTCCGCGGCCGATGTCGTCTCGCTCCAGGGATCGCTTCGCGAACAACACACCCTCGCACAGGCCATGGCGGAGAAGCTGTGGGGGCTGCTCACCGACAACGACTACGTCAACGCGCTCGGCGCCCTGTCGGGCGGCCAGGCCGTGCAGATGGTGAAGGCGGGGTTGAAGGCGATCTATCTGTCGGGCTGGCAGGTGGCCGGCGATAGCAATCTGGCCGAGCAGGTCTACCCCGATCAGTCGCTCTATCCAGCCAACTCGGCGCCGGCCTTGGTGCGTCGGATCAACAACGCGTTGCGCAGGGCCGACCAGATCCATTGGTCCGAAGGGGATCATTCGACGGACTGGTTTGTGCCGATCGTGGCCGACGCCGAGGCTGGGTTCGGCGGGGCGCTCAATGTCTTCGAGCTGGTGAAGTCGTTCATCGAGGCAGGTGCGGCCGGGGTCCATCTCGAGGATCAACTGGCGGCAGAAAAAAAGTGTGGCCACATGGGGGGAAAAGTGCTGGTGCCGACGAGCCAGCACATACGCAGCCTGCAGTCTGCCCGGCTCGCCGCCGACGTGCTCTCCGTCCCGACGATCATCGTCGCCCGCACCGACGCCAACGGCGCCAACCTTCTTACTTCTGACGTCGACCCCGCCGACCAGGGGTTCTGCACAGGTGAGCGCACCGCCGAGGGATTCTTCTTGGTGAATCCGGGTCTCGACCAGGCCATCTCGCGAGCGATCAGCTATGCGCCTTACTCAGATCTGATCTGGTGCGAGACCGCCCGTCCCGACCTCGCCGAAGCAGCTAAGTTCGCCGGGGCGATACACGATCGGTTTCCCGGAAAGATGCTGGCCTACAACTGCTCGCCGTCGTTCAACTGGAAGAAGCATCTCTCGGATACCGAGATCGCCGGCTTCCAGAAGGAGCTCGGCGCCATGGGATACCGCTTCCAGTTCATCACCCTGGCCGGATTCCACGCTCTCAACGCCGGCATGTTCGAGCTCGCCCGCGGGTACTCACAGACCGGCATGTCTGCCTATGTCGAGCTGCAAGAACGCGAATTCGCCATGGAAGGTGACGGCTACAGCGCCACCCGGCATCAGCGCGAGGTTGGCGCCGGATATTTCGACCGGGTCTCCGAAATCGTCAGCGGCGGCAACGCCTCGACTCTGGCGCTCAAAGGCAGTACCGAGGAAGAGCAGTTTGATTAGGTTGTGGATGTCCTTCGTCAAAGGGAGATCATGAACATCGTCCACGTCGTCGGGACCGGGACCATCGGGGAACCGCTCATCGGCCTCCTCGCCGACCACAAGTCCGATTTTGGGATCGAAGAGGTCACGTTCCACAAGCGGACACCCCTGATCACCGAACGGAGCAAGGTCAATGATCTGGTTCGTCGAGGGGCGGTTCTCGCGGTCGATGAGGACAAGCGCTCGACTTTCGAGGAGTTGGGCCACACTCCGAAATGGGAGGCGAAGGAAGCCATCGATCGGGCCTCGGTTGTGATCGACTGCACACCGGTGGGCAACGACAACAAGGCTGAGTTCTACAACCAGGCAGTGCACCCGCTCGGTTTCATGGCCCAGGGATCAGAGTCCGGGTTCGGCAAGATGTACGCCCGGGGCATCAACGACAGCGCCTTGGTCCATGAGGAGGATCGTTTCCTTCATATCGTGTCGTGCAACACCCACAACATCGCCGTTTTGATCAAGACCCTGGCGATGGACGCCGACGGCACCAAC
>JBPCQV010000103.1:0-8437 GCA_050997725.1 Acidimicrobiia bacterium | reverse complement strand
GTGTGGAACGGCGAGCGGGGATCTGGGCTGCCGGGCCACTGTCCGAGATCGATCCTGAGCGGCTTCCGCTTTCACCCGGCACTGAAGCCCCTCCTCTACCGGGAATGACCGAAGAAGAAGAGCATCGAGCCGACCTCTGGTCAACTGGGGTTTCCAATACTCATCCGATCCAATTCATCCGGTCGGAGCTCGCCGCATCGGGCTGTTTGTCCGTGGCAGATGCGCTCAACCTCCGCCGCAATGGGGTGGCCGCTGAGGTCGGGGGAGTGGTGACCCACCGCCAGCATCCGGGCACGGCGGCCGGGGTGGTCTTCTTCAACCTCGAAGACGAGACCGGGATGCTCAATGTCGTGGTCCTGCCCCCGATCTGGGCGGCCAACCGCGAGGTCGCCCGCAAGACGGCGGCGATGGTGATCGGAGGGAGGCTCGAGTATCGAGATGGGGTCACCAATCTCGTAGCGCACCGGTTTACCCCGCTGCGGGTGGCCACCCTCCGTTCGCGCGACTTTCGCTAGACGCAGCTCCAATAGCCCCAGCCGGAACCGCCGTAAACGATGTGCGCGGCGACCGCGACATTGACCGCGGGATCGAACGGATCAGCGTCCGCCGACAATCCCATGTCGGCCACTGCCGTGCTCCAATCGATTGGATCGATCTGAAAGAGACCCACAGCTCCGGTCGACGGGTCGATCGCATCGGCGTCGAAGCGGGAGAGGCACCAGGCGAGCCGTACCGCCTGATTGACATCGCTGACGGCAAAGTGGGCGTTGACCATCTCCCGGAAAGCAACTGAGTCGAGCCAGCCGGTATCAAGTTCAACCGACGAGGAAGGTGAAGCGGCCGTCGTCGCCGGGGCGGGTTCGGAAGCCTCTGAGGGGGCGGCTGCCTCGCTGGCAACTTCGCCGGCAGGCGGCCCAGTGTTAAAAGCAGCGAATCCGACGATGGTGAGCAAGATCACCGCCGCCCAACCAGCCATATGTATAAACCGATGAAAACTCATGATTCCGACCCCGGAAAAAAGGTATTCGTCCGGTAAACCGGCAGCAAACCGCTAGAGGGTTACTTTTCGCGTTTTCAGCCAGTCGCTGACCGACCCCCAAGCATTACTTGAAGGTTCCAAAAAGGTACTGTGGTCACCGTCGCACAAGAGAAACTCGGTGCCTTCGAACTTCTCCACATACGCATTGATCGACGACAAGGGGCTTACGGAATCCGTCTGCGCTGCCGCCAGCAGGGTCGGGCCGAGTGGGGTCGAACGATGTTGGGGGGAATAGAGCTCGAGGGGAGGATGATCACCGTCGAGTAGGCGGCGCAGAGGCCCCGACCACACCGGGTCGGAGGCCGCCAGCGCCAGGTCGGGGAAGGGAGCCATTGCCAGCACCGGGCCAGGATGGAATGCCGCCGCCCACAGCGCCATCGTGGCGCCCGCCGAGTGACCGATGAGAGCAATTCGCTCTGGGTCAATCCCGGTGGCGGCGGGGAGCTGGTCGAGGGCGCTCTGCAGATCGTCGAAAGTCTCTGGCCAGCCGCCGCCCATCCCTGGGCGTCGGTACTCGAGATTGATCGTGAGAAAGCCCTGCCGAGTCAGGTCAACCGCGATTGCTTCGGTGGTATCGGCTGTCCATTGGTGCAGCCAAAGACCACCATGGATCAGCACACAGAGTCTCTGCGCTTGTCCGGGAGGAAGCCGTAAGTCGCCGTATTGATCGGGTAGTGGCCCATACCGGAACGTTTTAGTTTTCCACGACAAAAGGCTGGCTAGATGCCGTATTGCCCATGAATAGCCTTCGATTCCTCGCCCGTATATCCGGTAGCTGGCCGGGACCACACTCCTGCGCCGGAAGCCTTCCCGATCCAATACGTTCGAGATGTGAACCTCAACTACAGGCTGAGACAAGTTTGCCAGCGCGTCTCCCAAAGCCCGCGAGTAGTGAGTGAGAGCTGCGGGGTTGATCACAAGGCCGGCCACCTCCGGTTCCCCCGCGACGGCGCCGATTCGTTCGACCAGGGCAGCTTCATCGTTGCCTTGAAAGAAGTCCACGTCGAACTCGAGGCTCTTTCCGATTCGCTTCAGTTCCGCTTCCAGCTCGGCCAGGGTGGTCCGCCCATAGATCTCGGGTTGCCGGCGGCCGAGTTGGTCAAGGTTGGGGCCATTGATGACGAGTACCCGGGACATCTCGACGATGATGGCAAAATTACAGGATTGAAGCGATCTAACGCCTTGAAGCGATCCTTGCTGTTGGTGCTGGTGGCCGGTGTTTTGGCTTGCGGCGATACGCCATTCGGTGATGTCGGCGGCGGAGCCTCTGATTGGATCGGAGAGCCGACCCTGGTCAGCACCGCTACCACCGAGGCCGACGGGCCGGCCCTGGTCCCCGTCCGGCGCGTCGACTGGTTCAATGGCGATCTGCCGCCCGTGGCCGGGACGACCTCGGCTGAGATCATCTCGGGCGTCTACGCCCGGGCGCAGCCGAGCGACCCATTCGTACAAGCCACGCCAGCCGAAATCGCCCTCGCGCTCCCAGGAATCGAATTCCCGAGCCAGGTGCCGCCGGAGGTCAGGTACGTCACCAGCCAGCTCGTCTATGACCTTGCCCAGATCAGCCTCTCCTCTGAACAGGTGGCTGCCTTTGGCCTGTGGTCGGTGGAGCCCTATACCCGGTCGCGTTCGGTCGGACAGCAGGGCGTCCTCACTGTCATCAACGACCCCGAGGGATTGGCGGCCCTCGCCTCAGGGACGGCCGACACCAGTTGCGCCCGTTTCCTCGACCGGCAAGCAGAGTGCTCCGTGACCTCTGTCGAATGCGGCCCGGCGTGGGAGTTGACCGATCGGCTGGGCGTGTCGCTGGTCTGGTACTCCGCGACTTATCGCTACGAGCTCTTCCTGCGCTCGGGAGTCAACTCCGGCTGGGCAGTCCCGATGGCCGATTCGGCCCGTCCACTCGACTCGGTAAGTAGCTAGCTAACCAACGGATGACTGCCCATTTCGGTTGGAACTACATCCGCTACGACCCCGACGAAGCGCCCTCCGATCTCAATCGTGAGCTGCTCGGCCGGGTGTGGCGATATGGCCGGGTGTACCGGCGACAACTCGTCGGAGTCATCTTCACCGTGGTGGCGACCTCGATCATCAGTGTGCTGCCGGCTGTTCTCAGCAGACGCTTGATCGACGAGGCATTGCCGGAGCGGAACTTGGGACTACTCACCATTCTCGGCTTGGGGATGGTGCTCCTGCCGGTGGTCAGCTCGGCGATTGGGATCCTGCAACGCTGGTGGTCGGCGCGAGCGGGTGAAGGGATCATCTTCGACCTTCGTCGACAGCTCTACGAGCACCTCCAGCGGATGTCACTCCGCTTCTTCACCTCGACTCGCACTGGGGAGCTGATCTCGCGGCTGAACACCGATGTCGTCGGGGCGCAGCAGGCCATCACCGGCACCTTTATCACCGTTTTCTCCAACCTGGTCTCGGTGGTAGTGATCCTCGTGGTGATGCTGCAAGCGGAGTGGCGGCTCACACTGCTCGCGCTCATCGCTCTCCCGCTGTTCACCCTGCCTGCCCGGCGAGTGGCTCGAATCCTCCGGCGCTACACCGACGAGCAGATGCAAAGGAATGCCGAGATGTCGGTGATCTTGCAAGAAACCTTCAACATCTCGGGGGCACTGCTCGTGAAGCTTTTCGGCCGGGAGCGAGCGGAGTCAGATCGTTACGCCACCCAAGCCGCCCAAGCGCGTGATCTTGGGATCAAACAAGCAATGGTAGGACGATGGTTTTTTGCCACGCTCGGGTTGGTGGCAGCGGTCGGCACCGCAGTCGTCTTCTGGGTTGGGGGCTGGATGGTGATGCGCGGCGAGCTCACGATTGGAACGGTGGTGATGTTCTCGGCTCTCATTGGCCAGCTCTATGGACCCTTGAGCTCCTTGACTACGAGCCGGGTCGAGCTGGCGACCTCGCTCGTCTCCTTTGAGCGTGTCTTCGAAGTTCTCGACATGCAACCCGACCTCGCCGAGGGCACCGAGGATCCCGGGGAGATGAAGGGCAACATCGAGTTCGACCACGTTTCATTCCGCTACCAAAGCGCAGACCTGGTTGGGCTCGAGGCGGTGAAACGCCGTGGTCATCGCGCCAACCTCGACCAGGGTCTCGTCCCCCAACAGGTGTCAACCCGGAGATGGGCGATCGAGGACGTCGACTTCAACATCAAAGCCGGTCAGTTGGTCGCGCTAGTGGGGCCGAGCGGTGCCGGCAAGACCACCGTGTCCTACTTGATCCCCCGCCTTTATGACGTCACCGAAGGCGCAATCCGCATCGACGGCATCGATGTGCGCACTCTGACCTTTGATGCCCTGGCTCGCGGAATCGGCGTCGTGACGCAGGAGACTTATCTGTTCCATGACACGATTGCGGCCAACCTTCGTTACGCCCGGTCGGACGCGTCTGACGACGAGCTGTGGGCGGCCGCCGAAGCAGCCAACATTGCCGAGTTCATCGCGTCGCTCCCGGAGAAGCTGCAAACCGTCGTGGGCGAGAGGGGATATCGGCTCTCCGGCGGCGAGCGCCAACGCCTAGCTATTGCCCGGGTGATTCTCAAGGACCCGGCGGTCCTGATCCTCGACGAGGCCACCTCCTCGCTCGATTCGCGCTCTGAGGCGCTGATCCAGGAGGCTCTCGAACGACTGATGCAGAACCGCACTTCGGTCGTGATCGCCCACCGGCTTTCGACGATTCTGGCCGCCGACCTGATCCTGGTCCTCGATCAGGGCCTGCTGGTGGAGCGTGGCCCCCATGACGTCCTGCTCAGCCTGGGCGGTCTCTATCGCGAGCTGTTCGAAACCCAGTTCCGAGCCGTAAGAGACCCCACGAGCGAGGCGAAATGAACGGCGGCGTCCTCGTTTTCGCTACTGAATCGGTACCTCCGGGATGCCACTTTGGTCGCGAAAACCACGGGCGATTGGGGGGCTAGGGGTAAAGCTCGCCGGTGTCTTCGATCCGGCTACCGGGGACGAGCAGCAAAGGGATCCGGCATCGGTCCATTACCCGCACGGACACGCTCTTCCAGGCTTGCTCGGTGAATAGCCGGCGAGTTGCGCCCATCACGATGGTGTCGGCACTGATGGCCTGAGCCGTATTGATGATGGCTTCGGCGGGATCGTCACCCTCGACCAGTCGAATCGAAGCCGTGCGGGATTTGGCTGCCAGCGCCGAGATCAGCGGGTCGACAATCCGCCGTCCTCGCTCTTCCAGATAGCGGGCGGCCTTGACCTCGGCCTGCTCGTTGCGCCGCGAGTCATCGTCGAGGAGCGAGCGCCGTTCTTCGTCGTCAAGGGTCGCCAGAAAGGTGCGCGGCACCTGGATGACAGTCATGACGGTGATTGATCCGAGCTCGTTGCCCACCAACAGGTCACAGAATTCGGCCACGGCCGTCGGGGGCAAGACGCCGGTGGTCGCGACGAGGACACGCACGGACCGGGAGGTTAGGTCTATCTCTTGCTTAACTCCCGGTGATGGATGTCCGCCTTGACGGAAAAGTCGCGCTGGTCACCGGAGGAAGCCGCGGGATTGGTCAGGCCACCGCCCGGTTGATGCTTGAGTCGGGAGCCGAGGGGGTGACCATCACGAGCCGCAAACCTGACAATCTCGAGGAGTCGGTATCGGCGCTCACGACCGCCGGCGTGCCAGGGGATCGGTTGCAGGCGATCGCGGCCCGAGCCGACGAACCCGCCGATGCCGAGCGGGCGATAGCCCAGACCATCGAGCGTTTTGGCTCCTGCGACATCTTGGTAAACAACGCCGGGACCAATCCTGCCCCGGGCCCGCTGGCGACCGTCGACCTGGGAGCGGTCGACAAGACCTGGTCGGTGAACCAGCGCGGGCCGTTGATTTGGTGCCAGGAGGTCGTGAGGCAGTGGATGGCCGACCATGGTGGCTCGATCGTGAACGTCTCTTCTGTGGGTGGCCTGCGCCCGGCTCCGATCCTGGGCGCCTACAACATCTCGAAAGCCGCCCTCGCCTTTTTCACCCAGCAACTGGCCTCCGAGCTGGCACCGTCGATTCGGGTCAACGCCGTTGCTCCGGGGGTGGTTAGAACTCGACTCGCTGGATCGCTCTGGGAGGGCAGAGAAGCCGAAGCCGGGAAAGCTCACCCGTTGGGGAGAATCGGCGAGCCCGACGACATTGCCCGTGCCATCGTCTTTCTCGCTTCCGAATCCGCCAACTGGATTACTGGGGTCGTGCTGCCGGTTGACGGTGGTGTGATCGGCGCCGGCACCACGGCCATCTCATGAGCCACCCCGCCCCCGACCCCGATCTGGCTCTGGCCTACCTCGACGGTCGCGCCAACCCCGCGCCTTTGTTTGCGCACGCGTCCTCTCTCCGGGACGAAGGCAAAGGAAGGACGGTCAGCTTCAGCCGCAAAGTGTTCATCCCGCTGACGACGCTGTGCCGGGATCGTTGCACCTATTGCACTTTCGCCCAGCCACCTGGCGGCGGTGGCATGTACCTCACTCCTGACGAGGTTTTGGCGGTGGCCGCCGCCGGGGCCGAGCACGGCTGCACGGAGGCACTGTTCACACTCGGCGACCGGCCGGAGGATCGCTGGCCGCAGGCGCGCGAGTTCTTGGCGCAAGCCGGTCACGCGTCGACCATCGACTATGTGGTGGCGATGAGCCGTCTGGTCGTCGAGGAAACCGGGGTGTTCCCGCACGCCAATCCAGGATTGATGTCTCACCGCGAGATGACGGCATTGCGGCCCCACAACCCTTCGATGGGGCTGATGCTCGAGAACGTGTCACCTCGCCTGCTGGAGCCGGGAATGGCTCATTTCAACTGTCCTGACAAGGATCCGCTTCTCCGCCTCGAGACGATTGCCAACGCCGGCCGTCTCCGGGTCCCGTTCACCAGCGGGATCCTCGTCGGAATCGGCGAGACCAACTCCGAGATCGTCGACTCGATCACCGCGCTCGCTCGAGTGGAGCTGGCTGAGGTGATCGTGCAGAACTTCCGGGCTAAGGCCAACACTCCTATGCGCCGGCATTCAGAACCGCTCCCGAGTTGGTTTGCCCGCGTGGTGGCAGTCGCCCGCTGGTTTCTGGGCCCCGCCGCCAACGTTCAGGTCCCCCCCAACCTCACCGAGAACTTCGAGCTCTATCTCGACGCGGGCATCAACGACTGGGGCGGGGTCAGCCCCCTCACCATCGACTGGGTCAACCCGGAGCAACCCTGGCCCCATCTCGACGAGCTCAGGGCGCGAACCAACGCCGCGGGCTTCGAGCTCGTTCCCCGACTCCCGGTCTACCCCGAATTCATCTCTTCGGAATGGATCGACCCTGGCCTGCTGCCGAAGGTGCAAAACGCAATCGATGACCGTGGTTACGCTGCCATCGGAACCGCAGCGTGAAGATCACCTTCGTTCAACTCCGGCCGGCTGAATCGATGACGGCGACCCTCGCCGCCACCCGTCGGCAGGAAGGAACCACTGTCATCGAACTGGGTGACGACTCGTTCATCGCGGCGACCCTGGAGGGCGGCTTGCTCCCGATCGGGAACTCACCGGGCATGGCGGCGATGGTGGCCGGCATTGGCGAACCGGCAGAAGTCCCTGGTTGGAGACTCACTCTCGACGCCGGGCAGAGCTCGTTTGAATTGATCCTCGAGGATGTCGCCCGTCGCCAGCCCGCGTTTCTCCGTTGCGGGCGTCGGAGGGTCTCCGAGCTCAGCCGGATCGTTCAGTTGCCCGCGATCTCAACTGCGCTTTCCGTCTTTGTCGACACTGTTGAAGCTGGTGTTGGTGCGGTTGCCCAAGGTGCCACTGATCTCGTGTTCCGGGATTGGCACTTCGACTTGATCGGCGAGCTGCGAGAGCGGTTGGCCGCTCACACGCTTGTCGAGCGGGGTCCGTTTCCCCCCGGCCTTCCGATCGACACTTTGCGGGTAGCGCTTCCGCCTCCGATCTTCACCGTCTGGTTGCATCAGGTCGACGCGACCGGGGCGATCCGACCCCGCGGGGAATGGGCGCCGGGAAAGGACCAGCACCTTCCCGTGCCCGCCAATCGCCTATCGGCGCAGTGGCTCGACCAGGCTTGGGTGGCCGGCCGCAGTCCTGCGCAAATCGAAGGCGCCGGCGCGCTCCTTCCCATCCTCGAACGGTCGCTTGAAGGCGAAGCTCCCACCAAAGCAGAGGTTGAACTGCTCTTCGGTGCTCGCGGAGAGCAAGTGGAGGCGATCGCCTGGGCTGCCGATGAGCTTCGGCGCCGACGGGTCGGTGACACGGTGACATACGTCATCAATCGCAACATCAACTACACCAACCAGTGCTATTTCCGTTGCGGGTTCTGCGCCTTCTCCAAAGGCCCGCGCAGTCTCAACCTGCGGGAAGAGCCCTATTTGATCCCGCTCGAAGGCATCGTCGGGCTGGCGCAGGAGGCCTGGGATCGGGGTGCT
>JBPCQV010000051.1:0-6770 GCA_050997725.1 Acidimicrobiia bacterium | reverse complement strand
TGGCTTTCGCCGAGACGCCGGAATGGGAAGAGTCGATCGGTAACCAGGACTTCTACGGCTGGACTGGGATCAACCCCGCCACCGATGCCGAATACGACGGGCTCCGCCAAATCGTCGAGCTGGTTGGTATCGACCTCAGCAGCCTCTAACCAAACCTTAGGTTTACGTGGTGGCATAGCCACCACAATCGCCTTAGGTTTGCTGGTACAACGTGGTTTGATGCTCCGAGTCGAGAATCTCACCAAAGTCTACGACGACGGGACTGAGGCTCTTAGGGACGTCTCATTCGAGGTGCCGGACGGTCAGTTCCTAGCGATCATCGGCCTCTCGGGGTCGGGCAAGTCGACTCTCCTTCGTTGCATCAATCGACTAGTTGAACCGACCGCCGGCACGGTCTTCTGGAACGACGAGAACATCACCGAGGCAACGCAGGAAGACCTACGCCTGATCCGTCGCAAGATCGGGATGGTGTTCCAGCAATTCAATCTTGTTCATCGGTCGACGGTCATCACCAACGTCCTCGCGGGAAGGCTGGGCTATGTCAACCCGGCCATGGCTTTGATCAACCGCTTCCCCAGGAGCGACATGACCAAAGCTTTCGCTCAGCTCCAGCGAGTGGGACTAGCCGAGAAGGCCAAGGCCAGAGCCGACGAGCTTTCCGGTGGTCAGCAGCAACGGGTCGGTATCGCCCGGGCGATGATGCAAGACCCGGAGATGATTCTCGCCGACGAGCCGGTCGCGAGCCTCGACCCGGTTCTCGCCCATTCGATCATGCAGTACTTGGAACTGATCAACTCCGAAGACCGGGTGACGGTGCTCTGCAGTCTCCATTTCCTCGATCTCGTCCATCGGTATTCCGATCGGGCAATTGCTTTGAACCATGGAAGGCTCGTTTTCGACGGCGAACCCAAGGCAATCGACGACGAGCGCTTCAAAGCGATCTACGGGCAGGAGGCCGAACGGGTTGGCTGAGCCCGAAAAGTCGCGACGCCGGTTTTGGAAGTGGCTCGGCATCGTCCTCGGGGTGGTTATCTTCGCCTACGGCTTCGGCGTGACCCGCGTGAACCTCGAACGGATCCGTGACGAGACCCGCACCGACAATCTGGTCCGCATCCTTCGCGCCCTCGCCCGGCCTGAGCTCCTAGAGCAGGACGCGGTGGAGACGGCGACCGACATCCCGATCCAGATCCCCTGCACCGGCGACGCCGTCGAAAGCGCTTCGACGGGAGATCGACAGGTCACAATCAATCCGACCTGTGCCGATCCAAGGGCGTTGATCATGGTCACAGGATCCGGGTTCGCTCCCAATATCGAGGTGGGGCTTTTTCTCATCCCAGAGTCACAGGTTTCCCTCCGGCTCGATGAAGTGCGGACCGATGGGGAAGGTTCATTCGTCACGGAGGTCCGGTTGCCCAATCGCCCGTCGGAGCAACCGCAGATCATTCGAGCGACAAGTCAAGAGGCGGCGGGGGACCTGCGATGGACCCAAACCGCGCGTTTGACGCTGCGCTACATCATCGAAACCCTCTTCCTCGCGCTGATCGCCACCACATTCGCCACGCTCCTCGCCGTACCTCTCTCCTTCTTTGCGGCCCGCAACTTGATGGAAGGCATTTCGAGTCCGCTCACGACAGTCGCGCTCGGGCTCATCGCAGCTCCCCTCGGAGTTGCACTCGGTGTCACAGCAGCAAGCCTTGTTTCCCGATGGGGTACCGTCGTCCTGGCGGTCGGTGCTCTCGCCGGTTTGTTGATGCGTGATCGCCCGCGACGACTGCGATGGATAGCTGAGTTCGTGTTCGCGCTTGTGGCCTTTCACCTGATCTCCCAACTCCTATTGCTCGCCGGCGCGTTTCTCGGAGCGCTACTAGGTCCCTTCGGATTCCTCGGGGTGTTTCTCGCCGGCATCGGAGACCTGCTTCGCCTTGCCTTGCCGGTCATTGGCGCCCTCCTGGGTGGGGGGTTGTTGGTCATGATCGCCAGCCGACTTGGCCATGGGTTGCGGAGGGCGCTCGAGCCGAAGGCCGTCGCGAGCCTGAACATCCCACTCGCCATAGTTGCCGGAGCTCTCTGGGCGTGGCTCGTCGGTCGCGCCATCGCATGGTTCTATGAATGGATCGACCCTCTCCGCACCCTCTGGGTTCCGCTGGCCGTGGGAGCGCTGCTCGGACTCCTGGCGGCACTGCGCTCGAGGAAGAACCAGAGCTTCCGGTTGGGTCTCGGCATCTACTACGTCACCCGTACGGTGTTCAACGTGCTGCGGGCACTCGAGCCGCTGATCTTGGCAATCGTGTTTGTCGTCTGGGTGGGCCTCGGCCCCTTCGCTGGTGCATTGGCCCTTGCCCTGCACACGATCGCCGCTCTTGCCAAGCTCTACTCCGAACAGGTGGAGAGCATCGCGCCAGGACCGACGGAGGCCATCCGAGCGACGGGGGCGAACCGCCTCCAGACGGTGGTGTACGGAGTGGTCCCGCAGATCATCCCGCCCTACATCTCTTTCACCATGTATCGCTGGGACATCAATGTGCGCATGTCGACGATCATTGGCTTCGTGGGTGGTGGTGGAATCGGATTTCTGTTGCAGCAGAACATCAACCTCCTCGACTATCGAGCCGCCGCAGCTCAGATCCTCGCCATTGCGATCGTGGTCGCCTCGATGGATTGGCTGAGCTCGCGCATCAGGGCGCGCTATGTCTGAACGCTTCCTTCGTCGCACGCGCGAGATTCGCGAAGAAGCCGAGAAGGCGCTCGCGTCGGCCGCGGCTCGTTCGTTTGAGTCGAAGGGTCGAGAGATGGACGAGGAACCCGACGAGTACCGGACCGCCTTCGAGCGCGACCGAGACCGGATCATCCACACCAAGGCCTTTCGGCGGCTGAAGCACAAAACCCAGGTGTTCATCAACCCTGAGGGCGATCACTTCGTCACCAGGCTCACCCACACCTTGCAAGTGACGCAGATCGGCAGATCGATGGCAGCAACGCTCGGACTAAACGAGGCGCTGACAGAGGCGATTTGTCTCGGCCACGACGTCGGGCATTCGCCCTTTGGTCATACCGGCGAGGACGCGCTCACACCCTTCGTCGGACACGATTGGCTGCACTCGGCGCACAGCGTGCGAGTCCTTTCGGTGCTCGAGCCGCAAAACCTCACCTTCGAGGTCCTCGACGGCATCCGCGCCCACTCCTGGCGAGTCAACCCACCGCCGGTTACCCAGGAGGGAATGTTGTGCCGCTTCGCCGACCGCATTGCCTATCTCACGCATGATGTCGCGGACGCGATCCGCGCAGAGATTCTCGGTTTGTCCGACCTACCTCCCGCCGCACTCACTCGTTTCGGAGATGCGAGCCGTTTGTGGATCAACGAAATGATCCGAGCGGTAGTCGACTACAGCCTCGAGGCCGGCGAGGTGGCGATGGATCCAGCCACTCTCGAGATCATGAACGATCTCCGGAGCTT
Source organism: Acidimicrobiia bacterium (assembly GCA_050997725.1). Lineage (GTDB taxonomy): Bacteria > Actinomycetota > Acidimicrobiia > Spongiisociales > ZC4RG35 > JACCTH01. Next base: position 3,316 of record JBPCQV010000051.1, on the reverse strand, counting down.
TATGTTCGAACGGGTCTACCTTCGACCCGAGGCAGAGGCGCAAAGAATTCGTGCCGTCGGTCTTATCCGGAACCTGGTCGACTATTTCTCAGCGCATCCCGAGGAAGTGCCGCCATCGACCACGGTCCCCGAGGCCAACCCCGTAACGGCGGCGATCGACTTCGTCGCAGGGATGACCGACCGCTACGCCATCACAATTCACGACGAATTGTTTCGACCAAGGCTCTTATTGTGACCGATGAGCCAATCTGGTTCAAGGACCCGGCAACCTTTCGTCGGTGGCTGCACAAAAACCACGCCAGTTCGACGGAGTTGTGGACGCGACTCAACAAGAAGCATGTGGTACCGCGCGGGATCACCTGGGAGCAGGCAGTCGAGGAGGCTCTGTGTTACGGCTGGATCGATTCCAAATCGCAACGGATCGACGACGATGCCGTCCGCCAAAGGTGGACTCCCCGCAAGCAAGGGAGCAATTGGAGCAAGGTCAATATTGCATTAGTCGAGAAGCTGTCGGCTGAAGGACGTATGCAACCTGCCGGCCTTGCGGCCTACGCCAAGCGTCGCGAGGACCGAAGCGGGATCTATTCCTACGAGAACCGTAGGGAAATCAAGTTGACCGCCGAGTTCGCACAACAACTCGCCTCCAACCGCAAGGCGACTGCCTTCTGGGAGCTGGCGACTCCGAGCTATCGAACCGGATGCATCCATTGGGTGATGTCGGCCAAACAGGAGGCAACGCGCGAGAAGCGGATGGCGCAACTGATTGAGGATTCTGCGGCCGGCCGAATGATCCCCCCGGAGCGCTACGGCGAGACGCCCGCTTGGGTCGCTCGAGCGGCGTCAGCGGCGCGGGAAGCTGTCTGAGACCTGTCGGAGTCGGGTTGTACAGTCCACGAGCCTCGGAAAACTTGGAGACATGGCGCGAATCGAAGACCTGATCGAAGAGATCGCTGATCCCGTGCTGCGCGATCAGATCGCCCGACAGATCAAGCTACTCAAGACGAACAAACGGTTCGGCCTGGTGTTCGAGGATCACGTCCCCGAGACTGTCTCACTGCCGGGACTTCCCATCCGGCCGGGCTCGATCGTTCAGAACCGACGCAAGCCGGAGGAGACCAACCGGCTTCATGTGCTGTCGATCGAAGGTGTCCAAGCGAGGGTTGCGCCGGTTGGTGCGGACGAGCCGGTCGAACTGATCGACCTCGCTGACCTCCTGGTGGTCAAGGCGTTCGAGGAGCCGATATTTCCCGGCCTGACCCCTGTTGGCGACGTGCTGCGGGGCCCGTCCGACAAGCCGGCCCACACGGTCATCAGCGGTGAGAACTTCCATGCACTGCAGCTACTGACCTACACCCACGCCGGGAAGGTCGACGTGATCTACATCGATCCGCCCTACAACACCGGAGCCAGAGACTGGAAGTACAACAACCGCATCGTTGACAACAACGACGCCTGGCGGCATTCCAAATGGCTTGCGATGATGGAGAAGCGGCTCAAGCTCGTAAAGAAGTTGCTCAAACCCGACGGTGTGCTGATCGTCACTATTGACGAACACGAGGTTCACCACTTGGGACTGCTGTTAGAGGGCTTGTTTCCCGATGCCTACCGGCAGGTTGTGACGATTGTCATCAATTCCGCCGGCAACACGCAGGGCGCGTTCTATCGGGTAGAGGAGTATGCCCTGTTCTGCTTTTCCAAAGGCGTCAGGCCGGACGAGCTGCCAGAGGACCTCCTATCGGACGAGACCAAGCGACCGAGAAGTCTCTGGTCCACACACATCAGGTCCGGAGGCATCAACGATCTCCCGTCAAGGCGGCCGAATCTCGTCTTTCCCATCGGCGTCGATCCTGAGCGGCTCAGGGTGGTCGGTTGCGGACCCTCCCTTGAGCAGCGCTTGAGGGACGGCTCGATCGAGGTTGAGTCGAGATCTGATTTGGACATGTGGCGCCCTGACACGAATGAAACCTACGGCGGTTACCCAGTTGTCTGGCCATTCTCGATTGACGGGAGCCTCGGCACGTGGCGAAATGAGGCGAAGACCGTAATGGAACTGTCCGGTGACGGTTTCCTCCGTGTGAGTGCCAACCCCAACGCGCCCGGAAGCAACCAGTTTTCGATCGCCTACATAACAGATGGGCATCGCCGGAAGATCGCGTCAGGCGAGATACCAACTGATGGAAGGGAGCCCGGTGCTGGACCGGTCGTCCTTCGTGGTCTTCGTCGCCAAGTAATTCCAAAGACCGTATGGAAACGCAAGGCGCATGACGCGACGAACTGGGGCAGTCCGATGCTTAGGGCACTGGTCGGTCCCAACAGTTTCAAATATCCGAAGTCGCCGTACGCGGTGGCGGACGCGTTGGCGACGGTGGTGAGTAGCAGACCGGACGCGATCGTCCTGGACTTCTTCGCCGGCTCCGGCACCACTCTGCACTCCGTCGCGCTGCTCAATGCTCAAGACGGTGGCAACCGTTCATGCATCATGGTTACCAACAACGACGTCTCGGAGTACGAGGCGAAGCGCCTCAGCAACGCGGGACACTTCGCTGGAGACCCGGACTACGAGTCACATGGAATCTTCGAGTCGGTCACCAAGCCTCGGGTCAAGGCGGCGATCACCGGTATCAGGCCGGACGGCAAATCGGCCGAAGGCAAGTACTTGGACCAGTACTTGCCCGATCACGCCTACGCCGACGGCTTCGAGGAGAACGTTGCCTTCTTCCGAATGGACTACCTCGATCCCGACCTCGTGGAGCTCGGCCGTCAGTTCAACGCCGTCGCTCCTTTGCTCTGGCTGGCCGCTGGCTCCGTTGGTCCCTGGGAGGAGTGGGACGGAAAGGCCCCATGGTCCGCGCCAGCGTCGTCGACGTACGCGGTCCTTTTTGACTTAGCCGAAGCCGCTGCCTTCACCGATCTGGTCGAGGCTCTCCCGGAGATCAGCCACGCTTGGATTGTGACGGACTCACACGCTGCCTACATCGAGGCGAGCTCAGAACTCCGTGGAGATGTACAGACGGGTCAGCTTTACGTGTCGTATCTGCGCAACTTCACGGTCAACGCACCCGGAGTCCTCGATTGAAGATCGAGCTCAAGGACTTTCAGCAGGAAGCGGTTGACGATCTAGCCGCCAAGGTCCGCTACGCCACCGAGGGAGCCGTGAAGGTCGGCCTCCAAGCGGTCGTGCTGTCGGCTCCGACCGGATCGGGCAAGACGATAATCGCCACGGCGCTAATCGAGCGCATCCTCAACGGCGACGACGAAGCCGAGGCCGACCCCGATGCGACTTTCCTCTGGGTAACGGACCTGCCCGAGCTCAATG
>JBPCQV010000011.1:0-4682 GCA_050997725.1 Acidimicrobiia bacterium | reverse complement strand
ATACGGAGCTGCTCCTCTACGAACAGCTGGATGATGGTGTCGAACTGGTAGACGGACTGGCGGCCAAGGTATGGCTCGTCATCCGGTGTGAAGACGACCATCGCCCCATTGAAACACATGGCCAACGTGCGCCGAGCACCCACCACCTCGAACGATCTGCGCAGTCGCCCCGGGACCGAACCGGTGCCGCCGGGTACAGCCGCTTCCGCCCGCGACGCACAACGCTTCGTCGGGTGTCATGCCTTGGAAGACGAATCCGATAGAGAATGGCTCCCGAGAATGGCTCCCACGGCATGGCCACCGCCGACCTGCGCGACCCCCGACGCGCAAAAACCCCCGCTCTGGCAGGGGCTTCGCGCAGCACGCCCGGAGGGACTTGAACCCCCAACCTCCTGATCCGTAATCAGACGCTCTATCCAATTGAGCTACGGGCGCAAGAATCAACAGAATACCCGTGCCCCCGGAGTCGTCCCCGAGGACAATGTCCTTGATTCTGTGAAGGTTTACGCGCGGCCCGAGCCGCGACGACCTTCACAGAAGCGCACGTGGCCAGTTCTTTGAGGGTTTACGCGGGCCTAGGCCGCGAGGGGATCTTCACAGATGGGCGGGAAACGAAGTTGTCTCCAGCCAGACAACACAGGTTGCGGCTGCGATGTGCCAAACCGCGTGTGGTTGCCAGATCGACGTCGGGTCGCAGAGCGGGCCGCCGGTGGCACCGAGCCTGCCATAAAGGCCGGCCGCGCCGGCCAGGAGAAGCGGGCCGACCGTTGCCCATGACCGCTCGCGCCAAAGGATCGAGCCAACGGCAACCACCGAGAGCGCAACCGCGATCGGATCTGCCGCCATCGGTGCAAAAGCGATCACGGCTGCCAGGACCAAAAGGGCGGGGATCCGCAAGGCGTTTTTCCAGCGCGTCCCATGCCCCGCGATCAGCGCCAAGAGCCACGCGAGGCTGACATCGTGGGCCCATTCGTTGCCCGTCGGCATCGGGCCGTGGAACAGAAACGACCCGACGCCGGCTGCAACCAACCCGATGCCGACCCAGCGGGCGCGAGGCCGTTGCCAGACGAGCCACAATCCGGCGACCAGGAAGGCGATCGTGGAGACCGCATTGGCAGGTTGACCGAAAAAGCCACCCGCGATGGCTTCACAATCTGCAGCCGCTCCCATGGGCTATTTGGACTCTCCTGTAGCAATCCGGCAACCGCGTCGCGACGAATATTCGGCATGCAAGCCGCTTTTGCACCGGGTTACTCGGTCGCGACCTCTCTCATTGTTGGGCTAGGGCGGCAAAAACCGTTACGTTTCTTTTTCGTGACCCACTCCACCGGCCTCGACGACCTGCTCGCGTCGATTGCACGCGGGGACAGCTCGGCTTTTGAGTCCGTTTATGACCAAACGGCCCCGATGGTCTACGGGCTCGCCCTGCGGATTCTTCGCTCGCCCGCGCTGGCTGAGGAGGTCACCCAAGAGGTCTATCTCCAGGTCTGGAGGCAAGCGGATCGGTTCGATGCGAACCGCGCCCCGGCCCGAGCCTGGATCGCCACCCTGGCCCATCGTCGGGCCGTCGACGCAGTGCGCCGCAACCAGAGCGCGCGCGAACGCGAACAGGGCCTGATCGGTGAACCAGCCGCCCCCGATGCCTCCGAGGGGGTGATCGAGCACGAAGAAAACGCCCGTCTGACCAAGGCCCTCGGCCGGCTCTCGGACTTGCAGCGCCAAGTGATCGAGCTCGCCTACTTCGGGGGGCTCACGCAAAACCAGGTCGCCCAACGATTGGGGGCTCCCCTCGGCACCGTCAAGACCCGGATGCGGGACGGGCTGCAGCGGTTGCGGTCCGTCATGAGAGACGATCATGTCTGAAGAGCACGATCTCGTCGCCGCTTACGCGCTGAATGCTTTGGACGAGCTCGAGGCGCGTCGCTTCGAACGCCACCTCGACGAATGCGACGCTTGTCGAAGCGAGCTCGCTGACCTCCTCGAAGCAACGACCTTCCTCGCCGGTCTGTCCTCGGCAGCCGCCCCCGCTGACCTGCGACAACGTGTTCTCCGCCAAATTCAAGCGCCGAGCCGCCGACGCGGACTCGCCTGGATGCTGGCCACTGCGGCCGCGGCGGTGGCTTTGGTCTTCGCGAGCCTTTGGGCCACCTCGCTCGCCCGTCTCGATCACTTCGAACAGGTGGCGGCGATCTATCAGGCCGCCGACGCCCAGCCGACTGCTCTCACCGGCACCGAGGGCGAAGGCCGCTTCACCCACTCGGCGTCGCTCGGTCAGGGTGTGTTCGCCACCGAGGACCTCGCTGACGCCCCCGCCGATTCGGTTTATGAGCTCTGGCTAATAGACGACGCCGGACCCCATCCCGCCGGGCTCTTCGAGGCAGGCGAAGCGGTAATCGTCGACGATTTCTCGCCGGGACAGACGATCGCGGTGACGCTCGAACCGGCGGGAGGATCAGATCTTCCGACCGAACCGATCCTGCTCAGCGGCCAGCTTTAAGACAGGCCACCAATCCGGCCTTGGCGGTGTTGCGAACAAAAGGGGAATGTCATCCGCCGAGTCCCAGACCCTTAGCCGTACCCTTGCCGCAGCCGCCGGAATCGTTTCCGGCCTGGCGGCGTTGGGCGTGGCCGAAGTCGTCTCCGCAGCCAACTCGACGTTCGAATCTCCGGTAATCAGCGTTGGCAACCGCGCGATCGATTTCGCCCCCTCATGGTTGAAAGAGTTCGCGATTTCCGTCTTCGGGACCAATGACAAAATCGCATTGCTGACCGGCATTGGCGTCTTGCTCCTCGGCTACTCGGCGCTGATCGGAGTTTTCGCCTTCCGTCGGAGCCTCCATTGGGGCCTCCTCGGAATTGGGCTTTTTGGGGCTATCGGCGCGGCGGCCGCTGTTTCCGAAGGCGAGATTCTCTCCTCTTTGCCTTCGGTAGTCGGAGCGCTCGCCGGTATCGCCGTTCTCTGGTTCCTCCACCAGAGATGGCAAGGGGGTAGCGAGGTGTCCGAGTCCCGCCGGCAATTGCTGACAGGACTCGGCGCCTCAGCCCTCCTCGCGGGCGGGCTCGGTGCCACCGGGTTCGTGCTCGGCGGTCGGTTTCGGGTCGACCCCACCACCGGCACTCTTCCCGTCGTCTCCGATCCGCTTCCCCCAATCGCCGAGGCGGCCGGTTTCGACACCGCCGGCCTCGCCTCATTCGTCACGACCAACGAAGATTTCTATCGCATCGACACCGCCCTCACCATCCCGCAGATCGCTGCCGACGACTACAAGCTGCGTATCTTCGGCATGGTCGAGCGCGAAGTCACGCTGTCATATCAGGACCTGCTCGATCGACCGCAGGTGGAAGCCGACATCACGCTGACCTGTGTCTCCAACGAGGTAGGCGGCAGGCTCGTCGGCAACGCTCGCTGGCAGGGCGTCCTCCTCGCCGACCTCCTGGCAGAAGCCGGTATCCAAGCGGGCGCCGATCAGATCGTCGGTCGCTCTTACGACGACTACACCTGCGGCTTCCCGGTAAGCGCACTCGACGATGGACGCCCAGCGATGATCGCTTTGGGGATGAATGGCGACCCGCTCCCCGCCGTTCACGGCTACCCAGCCCGACTCGTCGTCCCCGGTCTTTACGGATACGTCTCAGCCACCAAGTGGCTAAAGGAAATTGAGATCACCACCTTTGCGGCATTCGACCACTATTGGGTGCCTCGGGGGTGGGCGGCCCAGGCACCGATCAAGACACAGTCACGGATCGACACCCCAGCGGCGCTGGCCACCCTCCCTTTGGGCCAGCAAATGATCGCCGGGGTGGCCTGGGCCCAAACTCGCGGGATCGCGAAGGTGGAGCTCTCCATCGATGGGGGCGAATGGCAAGCGGCGGAGCTCGCCGAAGAAGTCACCAACACCACCTGGAGGCAGTGGCGGCTTCCATGGGAAGTCACCACCGGTCGTCACACCCTCACGGTCCGCGCCACCGACGCCACCGGCGAGACTCAGCCCGAGGAAAGAACCCGGCCAATACCGGATGGAGCCAGCGGCTGGCATCAGGTTGTGGTGATGGGGGCATGAGATCTCAAGAAAGTTTCCGCGTAACTCCGCGCGGAATGCAGCCGATCGGCTGCGAAAAGGGGACCGAACTTCGGTTCGGCTACGAAAGGAAACGATGAAGAACAAGCTACGAATCCCGGGGGTGCTGGTAGCGCTCGCCCTCGCTCTTGCCGCCTGCGGTGGAGGTACGGCTGCAACCACAGCCAGCACCGCCGCGACGGCGACCACGATGACTGAGACGACGATGATGACCGAAACCACGATGATGACCGAGACAACGATGGCAATGGGCGATCTCATGGCTGAGAATGTCGGGCCCGGCTGTACGGCGGTTCCCGCCGACGGTGAAGGCTCCTTCGACGGCATGGCTGACGATCCCGCCGCCACCGCCGCTTCCAACAACCCGGTTCTTTCGACCCTGGTGGAAGCGGTAGTCGAGGCCGAGCTGGTGGACACCCTCAACAGCGAGGGCCCCTTCACCATCTTCGCGCCCTACAACGATGCCTTCGCCGCGATCCCTGCCGATCAAATGTCAGCGATCATGGCTGACAAAGAGCAGCTCACCTCGATCCTCACCTACCACGTTGTGGCGGGCGAGCGACTCGATCTCGCTGCCCTGGCTGAGGAGATGGAGATCACCAC
>JBPCQV010000193.1:0-30983 GCA_050997725.1 Acidimicrobiia bacterium | reverse complement strand
GCCACCGCAGGCGTCGCCGGCGATGTGGCGGAGGAAGGAGCGGCCGACGAGGTCGGCGAACTGCTCATAGCAGCGTGTCATTGTGGAGCAGGAGCAGATCGACTGCAATCTCCCCCGGCTCTCCTGCGGCGTCGATGGGCTAATCGCTCGTTCTGTGGGCCAGAACCGTCGTTGTATGACGGTTGCAACCCAGGGTTTGCAAAGTCGATTGAGGAGGCGCTGGTGCGGGTCACAATGCTTTCAGGCGGGGTTGGCGGCGCCAAGTTGGCCCGGGGGTTCGCAGCAATGCTCGGGCACGAGCTGACGGTCATCGCCAACGTCGGCGACGACGATCGCATCTACGGGTTGGCGGTCTCCCCCGACATCGACACGATCATCTACACGATGGCTGGTCGAGAAGGCCCCCATGGCTGGGGCCTCGCTGACGACCCGTTTATCGCCATGGAAGCGCTCGGCGCCCTGCCGATCGACGCGAGTTTTCGAATTGGCGACGGTGACCTGGCGACGAACCTCTTTCGGACCGACCGCCTCCTCGCCGGCTGGTCGCTGACTTGGGTGACGACGGCGCTCGCTTCCGCCTTCGGCATCGCCGCCACCATCCTCCCGGTGACCGACGACCCGTTGCGAACCGAGGTGCGGGTGCCGGACGAGGGATGGATCTCGTTCCAGGAGTACTTCGTCAGCCGTCACCACGCAGACGTTGTGAGCGACGTGCGGTTCCGCGGTTCGGGCTTTTGTCGTCCCGCCCCGGGAGTGATCGAAGCCCTTGCCGGCGCCGATGTGATCGTCATCGGCCCCTCCAATCCGATCCTTTCGATCTGGCCGATATTGGCGGTTCCGGGGGTGGCGGACACCATCGATGCCCATCACAAGGTGATCGGGGTCAGCCCGCTGATCGGCGGAACCGCTTTGAAAGGTCCTGCCGACCGTGTGCTGGTCTCGATGGGCCACAGCGCCGGCACCGCCGGTGTCATTTCGTCCTACTCGGGCCTCCTCACCGACCTCGTGATCGACGACAGTGACGCGCAAGCCATGATTGGCAAACCTCCCCGAATTCACCCCGCCTCCACCCGGATGGATGATCTGGCGGCCTCGACCAAGCTGGCGACGCGGGTTCTCGAGATCGCCGCCGAATGACTGTCAGCATTCTCCCGGTCACCGGGATCGGCGAAGTGAAGCCCGGTGATGACCTCCCTGGGCTCCTGATCGAAGCCCTGCGCCCGCTTTCGCCAGGTGAGGGCGACGTTCTCGTCGTTACTCAGAAGGTCGTGTCGAAGGCGGAAGGCGCGATCGCGACCGCGGCCTCTGAAGCCGACTATCGAGCGGTCGTGGAGAAAGAGGCGGCCGCCGTCCTTCGTCGCCGCGGACCGATGGTGATCGCAGTGACCAAACACGGCTTCGTTTGCGCAAACGCCGGGGTTGACCGTTCCAATGTTGCGAGGGGGCAGGTGGTGCTGCTGCCGGCCAACCCCGACCGATCAGCCCACTCCATCCGCCTCCGGGTGGAGAGGGAGTTCGCCATCGCCATCGCCGTCATCGTCACCGACACCTTCGGTCGAGCCTGGCGCCAAGGGTTGGTCGACGTGGCGATCGGCGTGTCAGGAATGCTCCCGATCCTCGACCTCCGGGGCACGCCGGATATGAACGGCCGCCCTCTGGAAGTCACCGAGGTTGCGATCGCCGACGAGCTGGCATCGGCCGCCGAGCTTGGCGTCGGAAAGGCATCAGGGATCCCTGCGGCGTTGATTAAGGGGGTTAATTACCCCCGCGGCGACGGTCGTGCAACCGACCTGATCCGCCCCGCAGCCACCGACCTGTTCCGCTAAGGCTTCAACCACCACCAACCAAACCTAAGGTTTGGGAAACGGTTAGGCGTTGGGGCGGCCGAGCCCCGAGTAGTCGAGGCCAGCCGCGCGCACCTGTCGGGGGTCGAGCAGATTGCGCGCATCGACGACCCGATGCCCGCGCATCCGCGCGGCGACCTGTTCCAAATCGACTTTGGCGAACTCCGGCCATTCGGTCGCCACCAGCAGCACATCGGCTCCTTCGACCGCCGCAAGGGCCGAATCGGCATGCCGCAAGTTCGGGTCCCGGGCCTCCGGATCGTACGCCGTCACTAACGCACCCTCTCGTTGCAGCAGGGCCGCGATCAGAGACGAGGGAGACTCGCGGACATCATCGGTCCCCGCCTTGAAGGCCACTCCCCACACCGCCACCCGCCGACCGCGCAGGCCTCCGCCGGCCGCCGCTTTGACCTTGTCCGCCACCCGCCGCCGTTGTTCCTCGTCCGCGGCGATCACCGCCCGCAGGAGTCGGAAGTCGTATCCAGCGTCTTCGGCTAATGAGATCAGGGCGAGGGTGTCCTTGGGAAAGCACGAACCGCCGTAGCCGGGCCCGGGCTTGAGGAAATGAGGTCCGATTCGATGATCAAGGCCAACCCCTCTGAGCACGTCCACGATATCGGCGCCGACCGCTTCGCAGAGGTTGGCCAGGGTGTTGGCAAATGTAAGGCGGGTGGCCAGATAGCTGTTGGACGAGTACTTGATCATCTCGGCCGAGGTCTGATCGGTTTCAATCACCGCGGTGGCAAGGCTGTCGTAAAGCGACGCCACTGCTTTGGCGAGGATCGGATCGTCGGACCCGATCACTACCCGATCGGGGTGGAGGAAATCATGGACCGCAGTGCCTTCCCGCAGGAACTCGGGATGAGAGATCACCGCGGTTGGGCTTCCCGCCGCCAGCAAGCTCGCTTGGAGCGCTTGCGCAGTCCCGGGGGGAACTGTCGACTTGACAACAAACGCCGCCCCCGACTCGAGCGAGTGAGTCAGTTCCCGTACCACCGACTCAACGAACGAAAGATCGGCCCGTCCGTCGTCACCGGCCGGGGTGGGCAGGCATAGGAAGACCAGCTCGGCCCCTTTGACCGCTTCGGTGTTCGACTGGTGGAAACGCAAACGGTTCGAACTCCGCGCCCAGCGGACCAGCTCATCGAGCCCAGTCTCATAGATCGGGATCTCGCCGTCCTCGAGCCGACGTACCCGGTCGGCATTGGCTTCGCCGAGGGAAACATGGTGACCCAGGCTCGCCAGACCGGCTGCGGTGACGAGCCCGACGTATCCAGCTCCAATGACAGCGATATTCATCGGCTCACTCCTTTGGCACCCCTCCTATATGAGAAGCTAACCGGATTGGAGAGACCTGTCAGCATCCAATCCAACGATGACGATGGCGTCGATTCCGTCGGTCAGGCTGCCGGTCGACACCGTTCCGAACCCGAGCAGGTCGACAAGAGCCTGCGCCGACGTCAGCGCCTTCGGCCGGACAATGATCGTCGTCGTCTCGAAGTCGCAGTTATCAGCCTCACCGATCGAGGCGACCTCGAATCCCTGTTCCTCGAGAAGGTCGCTCATGCGTCCCGCGGCCCCCTCAACTCCGTTCCCGTTGAGCACTTCGAGGCGCAAGACCTCCTGCGAGGACAGGTCGAGAGGCTCTCCTTCAGCGAAGGCAACGATCATCCGGTCTGCTTCGGGGTGGCTCATCCTCACCACTGACTTGCCTTCGAAGTCGGTGATATAGCCGGGGAGGGTGGCGGTTTCCATCGTCTGAGAGGAGATGCCCCGCATCTGAAAAGCGAGTTGCACGAGCGAGCTCTCGGCGAGGGCCGAATCAACGGTGAGGTGCTGGGCGAACGAGGCCACGATCGACCCGGCTTCGGTGAGACTCGAAGGGGTTTTCAGCTCCGAAAGAATGGCCAGGATCAGGCGTTGCTGACGGCGAGTGCGACCGAAGTCGTCGGCGTCGATATTTATCCAGGAGTCGCCCTGCAACTCCTCGTAGCGGCGGGAGCGGGCAAAAGCGAGCGCCTGAGCGCCGTCAAGGAGCTGGTTTCCGGCCTCGACATCGAGACCGCTGTTGAGGTCGCGGGCGGGATAAGGAAAATCGAGGTGGACGCCACCGATCTCGTTGACCAAAGCCTGGAAGCCGACGAAGTCGATCTCGACGTAATGATGGATCGGGAGGCCGATAGCCGCCCGGACTGCCCGCACCATCAGCGGCGCTCCCCCAAAGGAGTAGGCGGCGTTGATCCGGTCGGTGCCATGGCCGGGGATGTCGACCAACAAGTCGCGGGGCAACGACAGGATGCGGGCGCTGCCGTTTGCGGGATCGAGCTTGATGAGCATGATCACGTCGCCCCGGGCACCGTTGGACTCGCCGAAGTTCTGCAGGCTTTCGAGGCCCTCCCGGGTGTCGGAACCAATCACGAGAAAGGTGATGGGTTCGCTGTTCTCAATCGGCCGGACGTCGAGCTCGGGGGTGACATCTGTGTTCTGGGTCACGTTCTCGGTGAACGCCGATTGACCGGACTGGAGAGCGAACAAGACCAGGCCAACCCCGAGATTGGCGAGGAGCAGCACGCCGATAACGACGCGCCTCCACCAACGTCCTTTGGGGGCCAAAGGACGCGTCGAAACCGGCCTTGATGCGGGAACAGTGGTCATCGAATGCCCTAAGAACGCATGTTACGCGACCTAGGTTCCATACGCATCTGAGACTCGCACGTAATCACTACCCTCCACCCCGTCGATCTGACTGGAAGAACCCGTTGGCAGTACTTCCCCACGAGGGCACCTTTTCAATCATGTATGGCACCCAGGCCGTGCCCGTGGGGGCTAGTTATCGGCCGGGCTATTTCTCCCGGCCCGATGAGGCTGGGCGGTTTCCGGTCGTCCTCGTGATTCCCGGACTTGCCGGGCTCTCCTCAGGGCAGAAATCGCTCGCCCGCGCTTTGGCCCGTCACGGCCTTGCCGCGGTCGTGGTTGAGCTTTTCAGCGTCGCCGGTGAAAATGCCCTCGATTCCTACTCGGCCACCTCCGACCGGGAAGCCCTGGTCATGCTGGAGGAGGCTTACGACTACCTCTTGAGCGACGACGTGTTCTGGGCTTTGCCGGAGCGAGTCGGCCTTCTGGGTATCGACGTTGGCGGTCGACCGGCGCTGACGGCTGCCGCCACCCGGCCGTGGGTGGGTTCGGTGGCGGTCGTGTCGACTCCATTGACCGGCGATGAGGGCCGCGAGCACCAGGTGGCCGATTATCTCGGGAGTCTGCCGGTGGCGGTGCTCGGCCTCTACGGCGAGGTGGACGAGCTGATCGACAATTCCACCGTTGACGAAGCGCAAAGCCGAAACGACCACGGGCTCTGGCTGCTTTACGAAGGTGCGGGCCATGAGTTCTGGAATGAGGAGTCCTCCGCCTACGACAGCGGCGCCGGCGTCGACATGGTCGCCCGCCTGATCGAGTTTTACCGCGCCACCCTGCCGGCGGCGATCACCGAGGATCTGGGCTAGCCCGAACATGGCGGATTTCCCCGGCTTTTAGGTTCAGTCGATCGCCGTTGGCATCCTCGACGATCAAAGCGCCATCGAAACGGTCGATCGCCAACGCAGTCCCTGAATGCCCGTCGCCCCAGGTGATCTTGCGGCCCAGGGTGGCGCAGGAATTGCAGTACTCGTCATAGCTCCATCGTTCCGGTCCTTTGGCAAGCTCAGCCCAGACGCTTTCGGCGAGTTCGGAGGCGATCGCCGTGTAGGCCGACGGTCCCGGGTCTTCTGGGAACAAGCCGATTCGGTCAGCGGGCGGGTCGAGCCACCAAAGGTTGAGCCCTATCCCGATGGTCACTTCTCGCCCGCTCGCCTCGGCCAAGATCCCTCCCACCTTGTCCTCCGTTTCTCCCCCCGGAGGGGGGAGGGCCGGCGAAGCCGGGAGGGGGGCGTTTTCTATCGCGCGATGAGGGTGTTCCTCTTTCGACTGAGCAGGAAATGAGACCACTCTTCGCGCGTCAATCGACCGCCCCCCTCCCCCTCGCAGCGCTCGGGTACTCCCCCCTCCGGGGGGAGAAACCCGCCCCCCTCCCCCTTTGCTGCGCTCGGGTACTCCCCCCTCCGAGGGGAGAAACACGATCTTCTCCTCCCTCCGGAGGGGGAGGAGAAGATCGTTGGGCCATTTCAGGGCCAAATCCCAAAGCCGGGCAACGGCAATGCCGGTGGCGAGGGGGATCAGCGTCCGGCGGTCGGACGGCCATTCGAAGGGATCGAACCGAAGGCTCATCGCCAGCGCTCGCGGCGCCGTCTCCCACGCCGCTCCGCTACGTCCGCGACCGGCGGTTTGGCGAGAGGCGACCACCAGGACCGGGCCAAACTCTGAGAGCTCGCGAGCGACATCCTGTGTCGAGGTCACTTCCTCGTAAACGTGGGTCGAATAGGGTGTAGGCATCCCGCCAATCAAGACTACGACGAGAGCAAACGGAGGAAGCTGGGTGGGCACCGAAGCGCGCATCGAGCAATTACGCAAACTGAAATCGGAGGCATCCCAAGCCGGAAGCCGCCGGGCGATCGACCGCCAGCACGAGCAAGGAAAGCTGACCGCTCGCGAGCGGATCGATCATCTGCTCGACAAGGGCAGCTTTCAAGAGATGGACATGTTCGTCCGCCATCAGTCAGTCGGGTTTGGCATCGAGCAGAAACGCCCGCCGGGCGACGCGGTGGTCACCGGTTACGGAACCATCGACGGACGCACCATCTTCGTCTACGCCGAAGATTTCACCGTCTTTGGCGGCTCCCTCGGAAGAGCCGTAGCCGACAAGATCTGCAAGTTGATGGACCTGGCGATGGAAGTCGGGGCCCCGATCATCGGCCTGAAGGACTCGGGCGGTGCGCGCATCCAGGAAGGGGTCAGCTCCCTCGACGGCTACGGCCGCATCTTTGAGCGAAACGTCAGAGCCTCAGGGGTGATCCCCCAAATTTCGGTGATCATGGGGCCGTGCGCCGGCGGAGCCGTCTACTCCCCGGCGATGACCGATTTCGTGATCCAGGTCGACGGCTCGTCGCATATGTTCATCACCGGCCCCGACGTGATCAAGGCCGTCACCGGCGAAGAGGTGACGATGGAGGAGCTCGGAGGTGCTCTCACCCATGCGAGCACCTCGGGGGTGACGCATTTTGTGTTCCCGAACGGCAGCTCGGCGCTCGACGCAGTGCGTTACATGCTGAGCTTCTTTCCGCAGAACAACCTCGAGCTGCCGCCGTACTTTCCTCCTTCCGACAGCCGGGATCGCCTCGAGGACGTGCTCGACACGATCATCCCCGATTCGCCCACCCAGCCCTACGACATGTCTCACCTTGTCGAACTGGTGGTGGACGATGCCGAATTCTTCCAAGTCCACGAGCAATGGGCGCGCAACCTCATCGTCGGCTTTGCCCGTCTCGATGGCCAGGCGGTGGGGATCGTGGCGAATCAACCCAACTTCCTCGCCGGGACCCTCGACATCGAAACGTCAGAGAAAGGTGCACGCTTCGTCCGCTTCTGCGATTCGTTCAACATCCCCCTCGTCACCTTCGTCGACGTTCCGGGGTTCCTACCCGGAGTCGCCCAGGAGCATGGCGGCATCATCCGCCATGGCGCCAAGCTGCTGTATGCGTATTGCGAAGCCACTGTCCCCCGAGTCACGGTTATCACCCGGAAGGCGTATGGCGGCGCCTATCTGGTGATGAATGCCCGCGGGATCAGGGCGGACCTGGTGTTTGCCTGGCCCTCGGCCGAGATCGCGGTGATGGGGGCACAGGGTGCGGTCAACGTCATATTCCGGCGCGAGCTTGCGGAAGCGGCCGATCCGCAGGAAAAACGTGCCGAGTTGATCCGCGACTACGAGGAACGTTTCAACAATCCCTATCGCGCAGCCGAGCTGGGATTGGTCGACGAGGTGATCGAGCCGCGCGAGACCCGCGGCAAGCTCATTCGCGCGTTAGAGATGTTGCGCACCAAGCGCGAGCACCTTCCCCAGAAAAAGCATGGGAACATGCCGCTCTAGTGGCCATTTCCCGACTCCTCATTGCTAATCGCGGGGAGATCGCGGTGCGGATCATCCGCACCGCCCAGGAATTGGGCATCCACACCATTGCGATTTATTCGGACCTGGATCGCGATTCATTGCATGTGCAGTTGGCCGACGAGTCCTGGAATGTGGGGGCGGCACCGGCGGCCGAGTCCTATCTGAACGCCCGCAAGATCCTGGAAGTGGCGGCGGCCTCCCGTGCTAACGCCATCCATCCCGGATATGGGTTTCTCGCCGAGAACGCCACGTTTGCCGACTCGGTCCAAAAGGCCGGAGTCACTTGGGTAGGCCCGCCGCCCTCCGCGATCGAAGCGATGGGCGACAAAATCACATCTCGCCGCCATGCCGAGCAAGCGAAAGTGCCGATGGTGCCGGGAACCTCCGAGCAAGTGAGCTCGGTCGAGGAGGTGAGCACCCTCGCCGAGGAGTTCGGCTACCCGATCGCGATCAAAGCGGCCTTTGGCGGCGGTGGCAAAGGAATGCGGGTCGTCAACAGCGCCAATGAGCTCGGCGCCGCCTTCGACGGTGCCCGCCGGGAGGCTGATGCCTACTTTGGCAACTCCGCGGTCTATATCGAGAAATACCTTCCGAGGCCGCGCCATGTCGAGGCGCAAATCCTTTTCGACCAGACCGGCAAAGGCGTGTTCCTCGGCGAACGAGATTGCAGCGTGCAGCGTCGCCACCAAAAGCTGATCGAAGAGACTCCTTCTCCCGGCATGACGGCCGAGCAGCGCGCCACCCTCGGAGAAGCCGCGCTGGCCGCGGCGCGCTCGTGTGGCTATGTCAACGCCGGCACGGTCGAGTTTCTCTTCGACCCTGATACCGGCGAGTTCTATTTCCTCGAGATGAACACCCGGCTCCAGGTCGAGCACACGGTGACCGAGATGGTGACCGGGCTTGATCTGGTTGCGTGGCAATTGCGCATCGCCCAGGGCGAGGAGCTCACATTCGACTCGGTCACGCCGCGCGGCCATGCCATCGAATTTCGCATCAATGCCGAAGATCCCCTAAGAGGTTTCCTGCCGACGCCGGGCCAGATCGTCGACTATCGGGAACCTGCCGGCCCCGGCATCCGCGTCGACGGCTGGATCCAAGCGTCCTCGCGGGTGAGTCAGTACTACGACAACCTGATGGCAAAGCTCGTGGTGTGGGGCCAGGATCGAGACCAGGCGATCAGAAGAGGCCGTCGGGCCTTGGAGGAGTATCTGATCACCGGGGTCGCGACGACGATTCCATCTCACCTGATCGTCCTCGATCATCCCGATTTCCTCGAAGGACGGCACTACACCCGCTGGCTCGAGGACCAGGTCAAGTTCCCCGATCCGGTGCCCGCAGGCCAGCCCACCTTGCCCGAGGATGAGGAGCTCTCACGCCGCGACATGACAGTCGAAATCGGGGGCAGACGCTTCTCGGTGACCTACTGGGCCCCCGACATCGGCATCGGCACCGGGCCGGGAGTCACCCGCCGATCCCGTCCCAAACTCGATCGCCCTTCACCGTCGGGGCAGAGCGACGGAGTGGTCACGGCCCCGATGCAGGGGACCATCGTCAAGGTTCATGTCAAGGCCGGCGATGCCGTCGAAGCCGACCAACCACTTTGCGTTCTCGAAGCGATGAAGATGGAGAACGAAGTCCGTTCGCCGATCGCCGGCGAAGTCGTCGACCTTCGGGTGCAAGCGGGCGACACCGTCTCTCTAGGAGCCGTCCTCGCTGTCGTCCGCTAAGAACTTGTCCGAGATTTGGCGCCCGGTCGCCTGGCTGCTCGTGGTCGCATGCACGACGTCTCCGCAGCCAGGCGTGAGCTCGATCCAAACGACCACGACCGTGTCTGCAACGACGACGACGGCACCAACAACAACGCTCCGGAACTGCCGGAGCGAGCCCGCTCGACAGATTTTCATCGAAACCAATGCCGTCACGCTCTCTGCCGCCCTTGCGGCCACCTTGGTTTGCGCAGACGAGGTCGTGGTGGCCAGCGGGAGCCCCCACGAGTTAATGGTCGCTGGAGAATTCGCTGCCTCGATCGACGCGCCCCTCCTGATCATCGATGCCGCTTCGACCGAGATCAGGGGTGAGCTTCGGCGCTTGGATCCAACCTCTATAACGGTTATCGGCGACTTGCTGCCAGGCGGTGTCCCCCCAGGAACGCCGACCAACTCCCTCTCCGTAGCGGAGGCAACCGCGGCCATCAGCGGAAATGCAGCCGATGACGTGGACCGAAGCGACAACCTCTGGCTGGCGGATGCGACACGACCCGACCTCGTGGCTCCGGTAACCGCGATCGCCGGGTTACGCGGTGATCGGGTCGTCCTCGCCGATCCTCACAACGTCCTTGGCGATCAAGCGTTGCTCGAGGAAGTGAGATCGACCTCAGCCAACACCGTGTTCGTCGCCGGAGGTTTCGATCCGCTCATTGTCGAATGGCAAAGCGCCGCCCTCCTCAGCGCTCCGGAGCTTCCCGGTGGGGGACTGAAGCTGTTTCCCGGGCGGAGGCTGGTCGCGCTCTACGGCAACCCGCTCACCTCCGCCCTCGGGGTGATGGGTGAGCAAGGCCCGGAGGAAGCGGTGGCGCGGGCGGCCGAGGTCGCCGCGGGTTACGACGCCGATGGAGTGCCTGTCGTTCTCTCCTTTGAGCTCATCGCCACCGTTGCCTCGGCGTTCTCCGGAGACGACAACAACTACTCAGCAGAGATGACGATCGAAGTCATCCGCCCGTGGATCGACGTCGCCGCCGCCAACAATGTCTACGTGATCCTCGACCTGCAGCCGGGCCGCACCGATTTCCTCACCCAGGCCAAGTTGTATGAGGAGTTGCTCGTCCTCCCCCACGTTGGCTTGGCGCTCGACCCCGAATGGCGGCTCGAGCCCGACCAGGTCCATCTCCGCCAGATCGGCTCGGTCGACGCCGCCGAGATCAACCAGGTGTCCGAATGGCTGGCCGCGCTGGTCCGCGACAACACCCTGCCGCAGAAGATGTTTCTCCTCCATCAGTTTCGCCTCGACATGATCGAGAACCGTGCCCAGGTATTGACCCACCCCGAGCTGGCGACCGTCATCCAGATGGATGGACAAGGCCCGCTCGGCACCAAATACGAAACCTGGGCCGCGCTCACCGCCGGCACCGAGAACCTGGGCGTTTTCTGGGGCTGGAAGAACTTCTACGACGAGGACACTCCTCGCGGCGGAGCGACCCCCGCCGAGGTCCTGGCGCTGGACCCTTTGCCGGTCTATGTCAGCTACCAGTAGGGATCGGGAACCCCCAGTTTTCGCGCATCAAACGCAACCGATAGGTTGCGTTTGATGCCCGATAACGAATCATCGGCCCCAGCTTCCCGACTGTCCCGTCGGCTTGGGCTGAACGATGCCGTGTTCGTCGGTTTGGGCTCGATGATCGGCGCCGGCATTTTCGGCGCCATCGGCCCGGCGGCGGCGGCCGCAGGCAGCGGCTTGCTCATCGGGCTTGGAGTCGCCGCTGTCGTCGCCTATTGCAACGCGACATCGTCGGCGCAGCTTGCCGCGGTTTATCCCGAATCTGGCGGTGCCTACGTCTACGGCAGAAATCGACTCGGACCACGCTGGGGCTATCTCGCCGGTTGGGCGTTCGTCGTCGGCAAGACCGCGAGCTGCGCGGCTATCGCCCTCACGTTCGGCGCCTACGTCGCCCCTGCGTGGCAGCGGCCACTCGCCGTCGCGGCAGTTGTGATTCTGACGTCGATCAATTACCGGGGCATCAAGCAGACGGCGAGGACCTTGCGACTGACCGTGGCGATCGTGCTCGTCTCGCTCGCGGCGTTCATAATCGCGGTCCTCGGCGGGAGCGCCGCTTCGATGGACAACCTGGGATCGATAACACAAGGCGGCTGGGCCGGCATCCTCGAGTCGGCGGGGTTGCTGTTCTTCGCCTTCGCCGGCTACGCACTGATTGCCACCCTTGCAGAGGAAGTTTCCGACCCCGTCCGAACGATTCCCCGCGCGATCCCGCTGGCACTCGGGATCGCCCTATTTGTCTACCTGGTCGTGGCCGGTACAACCCTGATCGCGATCGGTCCCAGCGCTCTCGCCAGCGCGGCGGCTCCGCTCGAAACAGCCGTCCGCGCCGGTTCCTTGAGCTGGAGCTATCCGATTGTCCGGCTTGGTGCCATCGTCGCCACGCTCGGAGTGCTCCTCTCCCTCATTGCTGGGGTCAGCCGCACCGTCTTCGCCATGGCATCGAACCGAGATCTGCCCTCGTGGCTCGGCGCGGTGCACCCTACATTTCGGGTTCCGGCCGAGCTGAGCTGGCGGTCGGCGGGGTCGTTTGCATTCTCGTAGCTGTCTCGGACCTTCGAGGAGCGATCGGCTTCAGCTCGTTCTCCGTCCTCCTCTATTACGCGGTGGCCAACGCCAGCGCGTGGACTCTGCCCTCAGATCAGCGCAGATGGCCGAGGTTCCTTGCCGTCGCCGGTTTAGCTGGGTGTCTTGTGCTTGCAGCCACATTGCCTCGCACCAGCGTCATCGTGGGTCTGGCGGTCCTCGCCGTCGGCGTTGTATTTATGTCAGTTACTAAGGAACTGAATTAGCACCTGGTTGAACTCGTCAGCGTGGCTGACGTTGATGCCGTGCGGGCCGTCCTTGATCACAATCAGCTTGCTATCCGCGATGGCGTCGTGGGTGCGCTTGCCCGACCCTTCAAAGGGGACGATCCAATCGGCATCTCCATGGATGACCAACGTCGGAACACTGATCGCGGGAAGGTCCTTTCGAAGGTCGGTGCCGCCGAAAGAGTCGACGCACGCGAGCGCCGCTTTTTCATCTGACTGCTTGCAAAGCGCAACCGCGTCCTTCCGCTGCCCCTCGGTCACCTTGAGCTCACTGCCCGCCGAGAAGAACTTGGTGGTGAAGTCGTCGAAGAACGCGTCGCGATTCTGCTCGAGGGCTGTGGTCATCTGCTTGGCCGCATCGGGAGTCAGTGGACCCTCGGGATTGTCGTCGCTCTTCATCATGTAAGGAGGCACCGCCGCCGCGAAGACGACCGAGCGGATGCCTTCCTCTCCGTGGCGGGCGATGTAACGAGCCTCCTCGCCACCACCCATCGAGAAGCCGACGAGGGTGACATCGTTGGGATCTAGCTCGGTGAGCAAACCTTTGAGGTCGTCTGCGAGGTGGTCGTAGTCGTAGCCGCTAGCTGGTTTGTCGGACCGGCCGAACCCGCGGCGGTCGTAGGTGATCACCCCGTAACCCGCTTGCTCTAGAGCAGGAACATTCTCGCTCCAAGCCTCGCAGCTGAGGGGCCAACCATGGATCAGAACCACGGGACGGCCGTCACCGCCGGTGTCGGTGTAGTGGAGCTTTACGTCGGAAGATGAGTAGTAGGCATCCGAGGTTCTTACCCAACGTTTTCGCGCATCAACGCAACCGAAAAAGGTTGCGTTTGATGCGCAAACACGGGGGTCAGGATCCTTTTACTCGGCCGTTTCGCTGATGGCCTCGGAGAGGGACGGGTGGACCATCAGCGTGTCGACTAGGACATTCACGGTGACCCGGGCTTTCACCGCGAGGGCCATGATCCCGATCAGCTCCGAGGCCCGATGGCCGACGATGCTTCCACCCAAGACCACCCCGGTCGCCGGGTCGGACATCACCTTGACGAACCCGCGGGGGTTGCCTTGCAAGACCGCCCGGGCATTGGCGGCGAACGGCACTTTGGTCGTGCGAACTTTTCGACCGCCGGCGGCGAGGTCGGCTTCTTCCAGCCCGACGGAGGCAATCTCGGGCTCGGTGAAGATCGCCTGGCTCACTTTCGAGTAATCGATGGGGGTCACCGGGAACCCCAGCGCATGACGAGCAATCTTTCTTCCCTGGAGCGCCGCCACCGAGGAGAGGAGGAGTTGGCCAGTGCAGTCGCCGGCGGCGTAGATGTGAGGGACCGATGTTCGTTGGAGTTCATCGACCTGGATGAATCCGCCGCTTTCTTTGATCCCCAACTCCCTCAGCCCGAGGTCGGCGGTGTTCGGCACCGAGCCGATGGCCAACAAGGCGTGGGTGCCTTCCACGACCCGGCCATCGTCGCAGCGCACCTTCACCCCGTCGTCGCTGCGATCGATCCCAATCGCGCGCGCTCCGATGACAAGACGGACACCCCTTTCGAGGAAGTCCTCTTCAAGCACCGCGGCCACCTCCGGATCGCGATGAGGGAGGATCTGTTGGCGGCTGACGACCAACGTCACCTTCGACCCCAGCGATTCAAAGATGTGGACGAACTCGACTCCCGTGACCCCCGAGCCGATCACGATCATCCTCTCGGGGACCGCGCTCAGGTCGTAGGCATCGCGAGTGGTGAGGATGCGCTCGCCGTCTACCTCGGCCCACGCCGGGACGCGAGGGGCTGAGCCAGTCGACAGCAGGCAAACGTCAAAGCCAACGTTCCTCATCCCGTCAACAACCGCCTCGTTGGGACCAATCAGTCGGCCTTTCCCGTTCACGATCTCGACGTTTTGGCTGCTGAGCAGATCAACCCAACTGCGATTGATGTCTCCCGAGATGGTGGCGATGCGTTCCGCCAGTTGGACGCTGTCGATGCTTCCCGGCGCGGCCGTGACCCCGAGCCGAGGGGCATTGCGCATCGAGTCGATTCGAACCGCGGTGGCAACCATGGTCTTGGATGGAATGCAGTCCCAGAGGTGGGCGGCCCCGCCCACCACTTGCGCCTCCACCAACGTCACCCGCGCCCCGAGCGCCGCAGCGGTCGTAGCGGCCGCTGTTCCTGCCGGTCCGGCGCCAATAATCAGGAATTTGGTCCGCTGGGGCTCAGCCATCAAGGCCGGTGACTTCCGAACACCGAGCGCATGGCCTCCGAGCACTCGCCCAATGTCGCTCCCGCGGTGAGCGCTTCCTTCAGGGGGTAAAGCAAGTTGGAACCATCCGTCGCGGCATCGACCACGGCTCGCAAAGCCGCTTCGACTGCGGAGGACGTTCGGGACGCCTTCCATTGCGACAGTTGCTGTTTCTGTTCGCGTTCCAGCTCGGGATCCACGCGGAGAGCCGGAACCACCGGCTCGTCGCCGCTGACAAACCGGTTGACCCCGATCACAATCGACTCGCCCGCCTCCTGCCGGCGGGCCTCGTCGTAGGCGGACTCCTCGATCTGGCGTTGGGTCCATCCGGCTTCGATCGCGGCCACCGCCCCTCCCAGCTTCTCGATCTGGGCAAGGAATTCGCGCGCCGCGGCCTCGAGCCGATTGGTCAGATCCTCCACGAAATATGACCCTGCCAACGGGTCGACCGTCATCGCCAAGCCCGACTCTTGCGCGAGCACCTGCTGGGTCCGCAAGGCCAATCGAGCCGACTCGTCGGTTGGCAGACCGACCGCCTCATCGAAGGAGTTGGTATGGAGCGATTGTGTGCCGCCAAGGACCGCGGCCATCGCTTGCACCGTGGTTCGAACGACGTTGTTTCCGGTCTGTTGCGCGGTGAGGGTCGACCCCGCGGTCTGAGTGTGGAAGCGCATCGCCCACGACCGTTCGTCCTTGGCGCCGAAGCCGTTTCGCATCAGGTCGGCCCACAAGCGGCGGGCGGCGCGAAACTTGGCAATCTCCTCGAAGAAGAGGTTGTGGCTGTTCCAAAAGAACGACAGCCGAGGAGCAAAGTCGTCGACCTCGAGGCCGGCATCGAGCGCAGCCTCGACGTAGGCCAGGCCGTGCGCGATCGTGAACGCCAGCTCTTGGGCAGCGGTGGCGCCTGCCTCCCGGATGTGATATCCCGAGATCGAGATCGGGTTGAAGGCGGGAAGTTCCTTGGCGGCGTAGGCGAAAACGTCGGTGATGATTCGCATCGACGGCCCGGGCGGATAGATATACGTGCCTCGTGCGACATATTCCTTGAGGATGTCGTTTTGGAGCGTTCCCTTGATCCGATCCCCCGGCACCCCCTGTTCCTCGGCGACCGCCTGGTACATCAGCAGCAGGATGGGGGCGGTGGCATTGATCGTCATCGAGGTTGAGACTTCGAGCAGCGGGATCTCGCGAAACAGAGTGCGCATGTCGTCGAGGGTGTCGATCGCCACCCCTACCTTGCCGACTTCTCCTTCCGCCAGGGGATGGTCGCTGTCGAGTCCCATCTGCGTTGGTAGGTCGAAAGCGGTGGAAAGGCCGGTTTGTCCAGCGGCCAGAAGCCCGCGGAATCGCGCGTTGGTCGCTTCGGCGGTTCCGTAGCCGGCGTATTGCCGCATCGTCCACAGACGCCCGCCATACATCGTCGGATGGGGACCGCGGGTAAACGGGTACTCGCCGGGACGGCCGATTCTGTCCGGGTCGGCGGCCTGGTCGTAGACAACCTCGATTTCGATTCCACTGGGAGTGCGCAAGGAATACCTGTTGTCGAGAGGTAAACTTTGATGCTACCGGGGGTCCCTCTCCCGTTGACTTATGGCGAATCGATCCCTAATCCATCAGTTGGAGGCACGCGAGCGGCGAGGACGCTGGTTCCCGGCGCTGGCCGGCCTGCTGTCCATCGCTCTGCTCGGCAGCACCTGGATCGGCCTTTTCACCTTCCTCGGCGCCAATTCGGCTTACGCGGCGATCGACAGAGTCCGCGCCGAGTACGTCCCTGAAGTCGAAACCCTGACCCTCACCCTGCCCGACCTGTCCCGGGTGTCACGAATCTGGGCTAGTGGCCAAATGATCGGCCAGCTCCACGATGGCCGCAACTCAGAGCCGGTTTTGATCGAAGAGGTGCCGGAGTTGCTTCAACACGCGATCTTGGCGGCCGAGGACAAAGACTTCTACGAGCACCAGGGAGTTTCCTTCCCCGCAATCGCCTCCGCGGCCCTCGACAACCTCCAGAGCGGCAACACCCGCGGCGGGTCGACGATCACCCAACAGATCGTGAAGAATGTCTTCGTTGGCGACGAGGTCACAATCGAGCGCAAGATCAAAGGGGCTTTCATCGCCGCTGAGCTCGAGCGGCGGTTTTCCAAGGACGAGATCCTCCAGTTCTATGTGAATTCGGTTTACTTCGGGGCGGGAGCGTACGGGGTCAAGACTGCCGCCTTGGAATTTTTCCAGCTGCGGATGGACCAGCTGAGTATCGACCAAGCGGCCACGCTGGCCGTTCTCATCCGCAACCCCTCCCTCTACGACCCCCGCCGGCGACCTGAAGATGTCCTCGATCGGCACCGCGACATCATCGGCACCACGCCCGAGCAGGGCTGGATCACCGAGGCTGAGGCCGATGTCGCCAATTCGAGATCGCTTGGTGTCCTGGAGCACATCGAGTTTCGCGGTGAGGCCGAGCACGTCCGCACCGAGGTGCTACGCCAATTGTCCGACCTTTCCCGTCATGAGTTCGACTTCTTGGGCACGACCAGGGAGGAGCGGGCAGTCTCCGTCTTTGGCTGTCCCTCCGACGACGTCGCCTGCACCGGCGGTGGCGGGCTCAACATCGAGACCACGATCAACCTCGACCTGCAGCAGGCGGCGAACGTGTTGCTGCTCGAGTGGCTCCCGTTCTATCCCTACGAAGAGAATCTTCGGCTCTGCACGCAGATCTTTCCGAGCGATCCAATCGAAACCCTGAGTTCGTACGCCGAAGCCAACTCATGCTCGCCGACCGGAGCGCTAACCATGACCAACAACCAGACTGGCGCGGTCGAGGTGATGGCTTCGGGGCTGCCGTTCGAGCAGAGCCAGTTCGACCTGGCGGTGCAGGGGCGGCGTAATCCCGGCTCCGCCTTCAAGCCGTTCGGTCTGGTCGCCGCCCTCGAGAATGGGATCACTCTCGGCAACACCTACGACGGAGCCAGCCCCCAGATCCTCACCTGCCCGACCATCTGCTCGAACGGACCCGATCCCAATAAATGGACCGTCTCCAATGCCGGCGCCGGCACCGGCCGGATCACCCTCGGGGAGGCAACGACGCGGTCGGTCAACACGATTTATGCGCAACTGTCCCTCCAGGTCGGACCGGAGAAAGTGGTCGAGGTTGCCCACCGAATGGGAATTACCTCGACGTTGCCGGCAGTGCCCTCGATCGTCCTCGGCACCGGCGCCGTCTCGACACTGGAGATGGCGTCTGCATTCTCATCCTTTGCCACCAACGGGCTGTTTGCCGAGCCCTACCTCATCGACCGCATCCTCGACGAGGACGGCAACGTGCTCTACCAGCACCAGGTGGTCCAGGAACAAGTCATCGACCCGGCGATCGCCCAGGCGGCCCGCAGGCCCCTCCTCGACGTGCCCACGAGTTCAGGAACGGCCCAGGCCGCTGACATTGGCCGACCCGCAGGCGGTAAGACGGGCACCCACCAGGACTATCGCGACGCCTGGTACGTCGGCTTCGTCCCCCAGTACACCACCGCGGTGTGGGTGGGCTACGAGCGCGACCAGGTACCCCTGCGCAATGTTCAGATCCACGGTGAGTTCTACGAACGGGTCTTCGGGGGCTCGGTCCCGGCGCCGATCTGGGCCGAGTTCATGCAGATGGTGCTCGCCAACGTCGAGCCGGTGGACTTTCCGACGCTCGACGAGTCTGCCCTCGAGGTGTATCTCAAGCCTCCGACCACGATCGTCCCCTATTTGATCGGTCGGTCTCAGTCGGACGCCACTGCCGTAGCGACGGCGGCCAAGCTGACCGTCAACGTCAGTTCGATCCCCTCGTTCCAACCCGCCGGGATCGTGGTGTCGCAGTCGCTCGGGTCCGGCGCCGAAGTCGAGGCCGGGATTTCAATTCGGATCTGGGTGTCGAACGGCCAGGCGCCTGGTGGGGCGATGCCAAACGTGACCGGGCTCAGCCTGAGCGAGGCATATCGGACCCTCAGCCGTTTCAACTATTCGTCGGGGACCTCTGTTGACACCTATGTGACCTACACCCCGGTGAACGACCCCGCGCAGCACGACATCGTCCTGGCCCAGTCTCCTGGCGCCGGGACGGCGATGTCCTACAACAGCGCCGTCTACCTGACCGTCGGCCAAGCCGCCGCCCCACCCCCCACGGGCTAACCCTTTCTCTCCACCCGAAGGGCGGTGCCTGCTGCTTCTTCTCGCAGTTTCTCCCCCCTCCGGGGGGAGAAACACGACCGCCCCCCTTCGCTGCGCTCGGGTATAACCCCAGTCCAGTCGGAAGAGCGCGAAAATACGACTTGTTGAGGTGGTTGACGATACTTAACAGTCTTTGATAGAACGGGACGTGTGCGGAGTGCCTCGTCCCGGAAGCCGTTGCCATGTCCTCCCTATGCAACATCGGCCGCACCGTTTCCGGACGAGGCCCTCCGACCAACGATCGCTCGCCGGCCGCTTTACCTCGTTTCGATCACCGAAGCCGACCATGGATTTCGTCCGACCGATCTCTACGTCCGCAGGTTTTGGTCCGCGGTGTTAGGCGTCGGGGCGATCACCGATCTGTTGCGCATCGTGCAGGCGGGAGTGCGGGGCAACGCGCTGCGACGCCCGGTGCATCTCTCGACACTGTTGACGGCCGGACTCATCCATCTCGATGGGAACGTGATCCTGGTCAAAGACAGGATTCCGCCTCTAGCCGAGCAGGCGGTGCAGCGGATGCCGATCGCTCTGCGGCGCGCCCACGAGGAATGGGTCTCAGCGAGTGCGCAGAACGCGCCAAACGGCCAGGGAAAGGGCGACGATCTCGCCGACCAAGAAGCCCACGGCGACCCGAACGTCAGGCGTCCCGCTCGAAAGCAGCATCGCTCCCAATCCCGCGATAAGTCCTCCGATCCAAGACCCAGCCAGCTCGCCGGTTGATCCGCCCGCCACCAAAGCCTGGCTCAGGATCTGAGTAATCGACGCCGTGATCACTCCGGCCGCAGCCAGCGCGGTGACCAATGCCATCGGTCGAAACTCGGCGCCGTAAAGAACTTCGACCACCGCCGGGCCCATGGTCAACCCGACAAAGCCGGCAAGGGCGATCACTCCGGACCCGATCATGGCGACCCGGACGGCCAAACGCCTGATCGCCATCCCGTCGTCGAGCCGCACGAGCAGGGAGAGAACACGGCCCTGGAGGTTGTAGATCAAGGTCAGCGGGGCTCGATACAAGGTGAACGTGGCAAAGATCACGCTGCGGAGAGCCTCGCCACCACCGAGGGCAGCCACCCCGAGTGGCGCCCCTCCCAGCAAGATCTGCGAAGCCGCCGCCCCGGCGACATAGGAAGACAAGAAGCCGCGGGCCGGAGTCGCCACCACCCCGACCACCGTCTCCCGGTCATATTTCCAGGGCGCGACGATGAAGACTGCGATCGGCGCGGCAACCATCGCCCAGCCCAAAGAAGCGGCGCTAGGCGTGAACGCCAGGAACGCCAAAGCCGCGACCAGGCGAATGATCCCCTCGAGCGCCAGCACCGAACCGTACTGACCAAATCGGCGGTGACCAGCGAGGATCCCTTTGCCGATCTGCATGAACCCGAAGCCGATCGTGATCAGAAATGCCTGCAGGGCAAAGATCGGGTCACCCGCGAAGAGCCGGTCCCGCAATGCATAGACGAACAATCCCAGCGCGGTGGCGGTCAGGACGACGATCAACGCCATCACCCCTCGATCGGACCGAAGCACTCTGCGCCCGCGCCCGGCCTCGCGGGTCACAAACTGCTCTAAAGGAATGAGCATCACCGTGGCGGCAATGAAGAAAACGGTCCAGAGCAGGGCGATGGGGGCAAAGGCGGCGGTTCCCAGCCGGCGTCCTCCAACCACTTGAAAGAGGTAGGCCGCCACTGCTCCCACCAAGGAGCCGGCGATCATGCGCGCCGTCCCCGGAGCGCGGAAACCCCGCGACGAATCGACTTCCTCGACGGTCACGCCCGCACTTCTCGTCCCATTAACAACAACCGCCATCCTGACATCAATCGGCTGGGGCCAACCTCGGCTATAGAGCCGAATCTTTCCTGCGTAAAAAACCCCGTGATTAAGGGCGCCAAGTTACGCAGGAATGGATTTGGGTTCTAGAGGAGCCTGATGAGACGGGTCAGGAACGTCGCCATTTGTTCGCGGGTCACTTGCGCTTGCGGCGAGAAAATGCTTGGGGCAGTGCCGGCGGTGATCCCGAGATTGGCGAGCTGGCTGATCGCCAAGACTGTCTCCGGGGCTAGCCCGGTCAGGTCCGAGAAGCTTGCCGTCCCTCCGGGGACGGTGCCGCCCGCAGACGCAAAGAGGCGCGTCAGGAAATGTGCCATCTGCCAGCGGGAAACGGAATCGTTCGGGGAGAAGGTCGTGGCCGTTGTCCCTGAGGTGATTCCCATTTGCTTCAGTTGGTTGATGGCATCGACCGTGGAAAGCGCCATTCCCCCGAGGTCGGTGAAGCCTTGCGGCACCGGCGCCGGAATCGACATCCCCAACGCGGTGGCGGTCCGGATCAGGAACACGGCCATCTGCCAGCGGCTGACGGGCACCGCCGGTGAGAAGGTGGTGGCGGTGGTCCCTTTCGTGATCCCGAGCGCGGCCAAGCAGTTGATGCCTTCGTAATGGACATTGCCGGCCGACACGTCGGTGAAGCCGGCGGCAGGAGGCACCCCATCGCAGATGGCGGTCCCGATCTCGCTTCCCCCGCTGACCGAGTATGCGGTCGACCGCATCGCAAAGGCGTCGCGGAAGGTCCGGCCGCCGCGGACAATCGTGGTCGGCACTCCGCCCAGTGTGCCGGCGATCGTCACCTCGGCGACGGTGCCGGAGAGGTTGCGCTTGGTCACCGCCACCCCGGTCACGGTCTCAAGTCCGAAAGCAGTGGCGATTTGGGAACCCGTCAGGGTCCGGGTCCAGTTGGCATAGGGGTTGGCCGCCGCCGCCGAAACAGACCACGGGTCGGGGGTCGGGACCAAATACGGCAATGGTGTCAAATGGCCAAGGCCCTCGACGTTGCTGTCGGTGTGCCCGCCGGTGGACGATGCGTAGTAGGCGATTATCACCGTCGAGTCGGGCGCCGCCGGATGAGTGACGATTTGGCCGACGCTGCTGTTCACCGCCCCGACCCACCGATCGCCATCAACTTCCGCCTCCTTTCCCCAACCGACATAGGCCTGATCGGCGACAGTCGAGAAAAGCTGGCACCAACACGTGGCCTGGCGGGTGGCATCGAGGCTTTCCTCCGGCCCGTAGCGCAGCGCCTGGCGGAGGGCATAGGTGCGAGCGGCGATGGCCTGGGCTTCGAGAGCGGCGGTCGGCCAGCTCGACGGCACCTCGCCCAATCCATAGAGATAGGGCTCCATCCCGATCTCGAGGACGACATGGAAGCCCTCCCCGACCGGTCGGAAACGGATTATCCCCCGCGCATAAGTGCGGCCATTCTCGGGGAAGAAGACCTTGGTGCCGGCGGCTAAGTCCCACGTCAGCGCGCCCCGGCAAGTACCCGGGTTCCCGACCGCGACACCCGCCTTGAAGAACTGACAGCCCCCGCCGCCGAGCGCCCGGAACTCCCAAGTCTCTCCGGTCAAGGCAAACTGGGTTGGGCATTCACCTTCGCCATCATCGGCCTTGCAAAGGCCGACGGGACCGGACCCGAGCACAGAGAAGATGTAGCTCGTCCGATTCTGCAGCAGGCCGATCCAGAGCGGGTCCGGGTCGGTGACCATGAAGTTGGATATGACATCGGTGGTTTGGCGGACGGTCGTGCCGGCGTAGTAGAAGCCGGTGATGTCGGCGGCCGAGGAGCCACCGAGAGCCATTGCCCGCGCCCCATATTGGGACATCCCCACCATGTGCCCCCAGCCGGAGCCGGTGACGGTGAAGGTGGGATCGGTCGTCTGCGCCGAGGCGGTCGAAGCGAGCGGGCCGAACATGGCAAAAGCTAGAACCAGGCTGATTAGTTGTCGGATTCTCGAACGCACGTCGCCCCTTCCGTCGGCAGGACGCGCTCGCTTATCTACCTGCCTTGTTCTTTCAGGCCAATTCAATCTGCTTGGGCCTGACCCCAGGGAGGCACTTTAGGGAGGTGGATGGGCGATACCCAATCTTTCGCGACCTGCGACGAACAGCCCGGCCGCGAACCACCAGGTGGGTTCGAATAGAACCGTTTGTGTCATCACCGGCAACAACGACACCGCCAACGCAACTCCCCCGACGTTTCTCCACGCCAAGTTCGGGTTTCTCCCCCCGGAGGGGGGAGCAACCGAAGGGGGAGGGGGGCGTTCTATTGACGCGCGAGGAGGCTGCTCATTGCGAGCTCCTCGGAAACGGGCTACCTCGTTTGCGTCCCAAGAAAACGCCCCCCTCCCGGCTCCGCCGTTTCTCCCCCCGGAGGGGGGAGAAACGGAGCAAATCGTCCCCATTAGGACGGCGAACGCGATCAGTCCGAGCACGCCGGTCTCTGCCCCGAGCTCGAGAAAGAGATTGTGCGGCTCTTGGCCGACCGAGTTGGTTTCCCACCCCACCCCCAGACCCGCCCCGGTCAGCGGGTTGTCGAGGAACAAGCGGAAGTACTCGGGCCAGACATCGGCGCGTTGCTCGGACACGTTGAATTGGTCTTCGAACGCGGCCGACGATTCGAACAGCCCGGTGATCGAGGCGACGAGGTCCCAGCCTTGCCGGAGCCGGAAGGCGAATTGCAGGGGCAGCTCCCCGCCCACCCCTTCGACATCGACCGCGAACAACAAGGCCATTGTCACTACCAAGGCCGCCACCGCCGCCCCGAGGCGTTTGCCGAGCTCGCGCGGGTGCAGGTGCCGGCGGGTGGTGACGATGACGACGATGACTGCAATCAACAAAGCCAGCCAGCCGGTCCGGGAGAAGACCATGACGACGCTCGCCCAGAGCACGCCGAGGATGGCCCCGTCGAGCATCGACCTGCCCGTGCCGAGCCCTCGCAATGAGGCGAAGAGCCCGAGCGTCGCCCAGAGAACCATCCAGGCGGCGCCGTAACCCGGGTCTTGGTGCCAATTGGAGACGGCGAGAAACCCCGACACGAGGTAGGCGGGCTTCCCGACCTTGTCAAGCAACGGCAGGTCGTGGCCGCGAGAACCGGCGAGATAGTCGATGACTTCGTTGCCGCCGAGGCCGAGGAGAAGGATCGAAAAGATCAAACCTGTCAGCGCCATCGCCGCCGCCGTCCAGAAGATCACTCGCAGCGTGCGATCCCCCATGCCCGGGATCCGCAGCCGTTTCTCGGTGACCGCCAGCACCAGAAACCCGACGACGAGCGCCAGGGTCAAACGAATGAAGCGCTCGCGTAATCCGTGCGCCGGCCAGCCGACTGCCACCGCTACCAGAAAGCCCAGGAAAGCGAGGCTCAAGCGCGGGTGCCAGGGCCATCGCCGATCCTGCAGCCCCTCGATGAGGTCCCATCCGGCGAGGACGCCGAGCAAAACCATGAAAGGTTTCCAGGAGATCCAGGCGGAGAAGTACACCGTGTGCAGGGGAAGCACGACGACCATCGCCAGGAATAGCCTCTGCCTTATCGCAACGCCACCTTCAATGCTTCCGTCCGTCAGCGTCCTCCTTGCGGTCTACAACGAGGCCGCGACCATCGATGAATGTCTGGCCAGCCTCGCGGACCAGGATTACCGAGGAACCTGGGAAGTCCTGGTGGCCGATGGCGGTTCGTCAGACGGTACCGTCGATCGGATCACGGATTGGGTCGAGCGGGTGCCGATTCGCATCTTCGAGAACCCGGACCGGCTCCAGTCCTATGGATTGAATCTGCTCGCCTCGGTTTCCGGAGCCAGTGTGGTGGTGCGAGCCGACGCCCACACCACCTACAGCTCCGATTACATCGCCCGCTCGATAGACACGTTGCTGACCTCGGGCGCAGATGCGGTGGGAGGGCCGATGCGGCCCCAGGGCGAAACCGGCTTCGGCCGGGCGGTGGCGGCGGCCTACCGCTCCAAGATTGGGATCGGACCGGCCCGGTTTCATCACACCGAGCAGCCGGTCACGGGCGACACCGTCTATTTGGGAACGATGACCCGGGCGACTTTCCTCGCCAATGGCGGCTTGCGCTCGTTTCCCTCCCGAGTGGCGGAGGATGCCGACTTCTTCTATCGGTTGCGAGCACGGGGAGGCCGAATTCTGATCGACCCCGCCATCCGTTCGATTTACCGCCCCCGCGCCGAACCTGGGGCGTTGTGGCGCCAGTTCTTCCGCTACGGCCTCGGCAAGGCCGACATGCTCTATGTGAACGGCGAGTTCCCCTCGTGGCGGCCGCTGGCGCCGCTGGCCCTCGTCCTCGGAATCGTTGCCGGGTTGCTGCTCGGTCTGATCGCTTCGACCTGGCTGCCTTTGCTCTTGCTGCTGGCAGCATGGTCCGTAGTCCTAGTGGCTGGCGCCCGAGGGCGGCCGCTCGAGGTAGCAGCGATCTCGATCATGCATCTCAGCTACGGAATCGGTCTTGTGCGCGGCTTACTCCGCCGGCCCGGATCGGTCAGAGCCCAAGTCTCCTAATCATCGGCAATCTGGCCGTGAGGGGTGTGATACCACTCTCGGTTACGCCGGAAGCGACCGGCGAGCTTCAACACCGGCAGCAGGACCAACAACGGATACCTGCTCAAGTAGCGAGCCGGAACTCCGTCCCGGAGGAGGAAGGGAATCGGGATGACCAGCTGCCCGAATGCGACCGCCGCCCACAACGGCCAGGGGAACAACGGGGCCCCGAGCGCCGAGGCGACGGCGGCGAGCGCGCTGAGCATCGCCACGCCAATTCGCGACGGCTGCACCAAGCGCAGAGCGAGATCGAAAGCGGGGGGGCGGCCGCGGGCGAGAAGCTTGCCCAGCCACTGGCGAGCAAGGGTCCGGCGCCCACTGATCCAGCGCGAGCGTTGCCTCATCGCCACTGCCGCCTTCGCAGGCTTTTCATCGCCGATCCGCACGTCGTGGAGCCAACGGACCGGGTAGCCGGCCAGGAAGCATCGTATCCCGAGGTCTTGGTCTTCGACCAGCGAGTCACCGAATCCTCCCGCAGCTTGCAGCGCGGTCGCGGTGATGCACATACCGGTCCCGCCCAGGTCGGCGGGCCAGCCAAGAT
Organism: Acidimicrobiia bacterium; assembly: GCA_050997725.1. GTDB lineage: Bacteria > Actinomycetota > Acidimicrobiia > Spongiisociales > ZC4RG35 > JACCTH01. The sequence goes on along the minus strand of JBPCQV010000193.1, from coordinate 5,165 downwards.
TGGTCCGCGCCAATTGCACCATCCGGTTGGAAGCCCAATAGGACAGGGCGGAAGCGGTCGCCACGGGCGATTGATCGGGATTGGTGACATCGAGGAAGGCTTGGAGAACGGAATGGCCGGCGGCCAGCTCGGCGGCGAATCGCCCCAAAAGTTGAGCCTGCAAATGGTTGTCGGCATCGACCACGACGAGCGCCTGATCCGGCGCCAATGGATGCTCGTTGAGAAACCAACCGAGAGCAGCACCCTTTCCGTCGGGACCGGTCGATCGCTCGGCGACCTCGGCGCCGTTCCTGCGAGCGACCGCGGCGGTGGCATCGGTGCAACGATCGGCAAGCACCCAGAGCTCGTCGCCGGACCGCAACTGTTCGGTGAGGTCGTTAATTGGCAGGGCGATGACGCGTTCCTCGTTGTGCGCGGGGATGACAACGACGAAGCGGCTCCTCTCCGTACCTGGGCGGGCGGGCGTCGGGTTCTTCCAACCGAAGAGCGCCACCGCGAGGTTGTAAACGATGAGCGCGAGGAGAGCCAGCTCAAGGATCAGGAGGAGAGCCCGTAGCATCCCGGCCGAGGTTATGACCAACCCCTACGGATTCCCACCCAAGTCGGTGGCAGTCGTCTTGGGCACGCGACCCGAGATCGTCAAGCTGTCACAGATCATCCACCTGCTCGGTGATGCCGCCTTTGTCGTCCATACCGGCCAGCACTATGACCCCAACCTGTCGGAGGTGTTCTTCCGCGACCTCGATCTTCCCAACCCGGACAGGTTCCTCAAGGTCGGCGGCGCCAGCCGTGGCCAGCAGATCGGCGCGGCGGTGACTTCGCTCGACGAGCTTTTCGCCGAGACAAAACCGCTCGCGGTCATGGTCCAGGGGGACACCAACTCGGTCGCCGCGGGCGCCATCGCCGCCAATGCGCGCAATGTTTTCCTATGTCACATCGAGGCGGGTTTGCGGAGCGGTGATTGGGGGATGCCCGAGGAACACAACCGCGTGATCACCGACCATCTGAGCAGTCTCTGCTGCGCTCCCACCGAGACCTCCGTCGCCAATCTCGCCGCCGAAGGCATCACCGGGGAACGGGTGGTCCTCACCGGAAACACCGTTGTCGAAGCGGTGACGGCGTTGTTGCCCACCGATCGCTTGGAGATCCTGTCGAGGTTCGGGGTCGAGTCCGGGCGATTCGTTCTTTCCACATTTCATCGACCCGAGAACGTCGACGACCCGGAGATCTATTCGGTGATCCTGACCGAGCTTGCTGCCCTCCCGCTGCCGGTCTTGCTGCCGCTGCATCCCCGCTCGGTGGCAACGGCCGAGGCGTTTGGGTTCGGGCCTCTGCTCGAAAAGCTTTTGGTGGTCGAGCCGGTCGGATATCGCGACTTTCTCGGGCTCGAGGCGGAGGCGGCCCTGATGATCTCTGACTCGGGGGGGATTGCCGAGGAAGTCTCGGTCTTGAAACGACCTTTGGTTGTGGTCCGCAACTCGACTGAGCGATCCGAGGTCATGGGCACCTTTGCGGTCCGAGTCGGTGCCGGTCCGGAAATCAGCCGCGAGGCGAGCCGGTTGCTATATGCCGGCTGGGAACACCTCCAAGCGATCCCCACTCCCTACGGCGATGGCTCTGCTTCCCGCCGCTCCCTCGAAGCCCTCGCCGCGCGGGTCTGACCGCGCCGTTCTGTGGGCCGGAACCGTTGTTGTACGACGGTTGCTACCCGGGGTTTGCGGTTTAGGTGTTTAACACGTAGGAGCTGACGCCCGTGGGGGTGTAGGGGTTGGTGATCAGCTCGATGCCGCCGGCGCCGTCCAGGGCGGGGTGCGACGAGCCGGTAATAGCGGATTCGAAGGCAGCTAGGTCCTCAGTGCCACCGCCGTCCACGTTGAAGACGTCGCCTGAGTCGTAAACCAGCCGGTAGTAACTGCTCCCGGTGAGCGAAACCACATCGATGGTGTTGGCGCCGGCATCGGAATCGATCAAGTCGAAGGTTGTCGTTCCCGAAAGCGTCGGGGCCGGCGCCACCCAGTAATGGGTGAGGTTGGCAACATCCGCGAAGTCGAGATCGCCGGTGTCGGAAACATCGCCGTCACCGTTGAGATCGACGCTGGCATCGATCGAGTCGGCGAGGCCGGCACCAACCACGGTGTACCCGAAGGTGGCGACGCCGGCGGCATTGGTGGTTGCGACTGTCGGTCCGGCTTGGTTGGTTTCGAAGGTGACATCGGCGCCGACGACCGGCTGATTGAACTTGTCTCGCACCGTGATCGAGATCGAGGCGAACTCACCAACCAGATTGGAGATCGTCGACTGGCTGAGGGTGGCGGTCGTGACGGGCGGGAGCAGGTCATCCCAGGTGACGGTGCCGGTGTCGTCGAACTCGTCCGCACCGTCGTCGACTGCGTCTTTGTCCTTATCCCAGAACGCGGTGACCGTGTCGACGACCACCGGATCATCTCCTGTGGAGGGATCGGCGGGGCCGACGTAGTTGAGGGTGGCGCTGCCGTCAGCCAATGTGATCACGGTTTGATTGAGGACTGTCTGTCCGCCCCGGGTGACCATGAAACGGATGTTCTGGCCGGCGAGATTGACCGCGGCGCCGCCCGGGCCGATCAGCTGCGCTTTGACCGAGGCGGTGGTTCCAAAGCCGGCGCCGATGTTGGCTGGAATGGTGAGACCGGTGGGCGCCGCCACCCAGGTGAGCTGGACCGCCACCTCACCCCGCACGTCCTGGAGGTCGAAGACAGCGCCAGTCGTGCCCGTCCAGGCATAGACGGTGTCGACCTCGAGTGTCGCGTCGTGGGTGAGGTTGAAGGTGGCCACGCCGTTGGAGCTGGTCAAAGGATCATTGGTATCGATCGTGCAGTTCGTTCCGGAACCCGCATCGCCGCCACCGACATGAGCATCAACGTCGACGACACAGCGGCCACTGCTGTTCAGCGACGAAGCGACAAACAGATCGACGCGACGGTTGGCCGCCAGGGTCCCGTCGGGGTTGCGGACGGTAACGGTGACGACCACGGTCTGCGAGGTCGGGGCGGTAGCGGCCGAGAGGCTGGCGGTGAGCCGATAGGGCGACCCGTCCGCGGTTTCGAGCGACCGGGCCAGAAAGAGCGCCATCTGCCAGCGCAACACATTGGCGAAGGGCGAGTAGGCGGTCGTCGAGGTGCCAAAGGCGATCTCCAACTGTTTCAGCTGGTTGATGGCGATCTGGGTCGACACCGGCAGAGTCGAGATGTCGATAAAGCCCTGGCTGGCACCGTTGGGCAGGCTCACGTTGACGACATCGAGCAGCCGGGTGAGAAAGAGCGCCATCTGCCAGCGCGGAACGACACCGAACGGGTTGAAAGTCGTCGACGACGTTCCCAGGCTGATCCCGAGCTGGCGAATCTGGTTGATCGCTACCTGGGTGCTCGAACCCAGACCGCCGATGTCGGTAAAGCCCTGGGTTGCTCCGCTCGGCAATCCAACCCCCAACGCCGTCACCGTGCGGGTGAGAAAGAGAGCCATCTGCCAGCGCATGACCGAGTTGTTGGGACTGAATGACGTCGTCGAGGTCCCTTGGGCGATCCCGTAGTGGGCGACACAATCGATGGCATCGACGGCATCGGGGCTCATCCCGCCTAAGTCACTGAATCCGCCCGACGGCAGATTGGCGGGACAGGCCACGGTCACCAGTGCCGACGCCGGCGAGGCCAACGCCATCACGAGCGCCAGCAGCGCCGCTACAACGGTCGACCGCCGGCGCCCAATCATGAGCTTGCCGCTACGGCTGGGTGATGCCGTCGGCGGCCAGCACGCGGGTGATGAAGAGAGCCATCTGCCAGCGAAGAACAAACAGATCACCCGAGAAGATGCCTTCGCTGGTTCCAACGACAATATGCCCATTCGCCAAAACGTCGATCGCGGTCCGAATATCAGGCGAGTATGCGCCGATGTCGGTGAAGGGCACACCCGTCGGGTCAGGCGTGAAGCTCACGCCAGCCTGTTGAGCAAGCCGGTAAAGGAACAGGGCCATCTGCCACCGGGTGACGAACTGGTTCGGGGAGAAAGTGGTCTCGCTGGTTCCAGTGCTGATCCCCATCTGGGTCACCCGGTTGATCGCGTTCTGGGTCTCCAGCGGCAAACCGGCGATGTCGGTGAAGCCCTGATCCACTGGGGACGGAATTGTCAAGCCGTGGGCGGTCGCCTGCCGGATCATGAAGAACGCCATTTCCTGACGTGTCACCGCACCGTGGGGATTGAAAGCGGAATCCGTAACCCCTCGCGAGATCCCAAAGGCGAAGATGCAATTGATCGCGGTTTGGGTCGTCGTGTCAAGCCCGGCGAGGTCGGTGAACCCGGCGCTGGGGGTGCTCGGAGGACATGAAATCGTGGTGTCGATCGGCACCGAATGCGCGCTCGCCGGCAGTGCCAATGCACACAAGAGCACGGCCACGACGGCAATGACAGACTTCCGGCGATATACCGGCACAAAGGAACTCCCTCATCTTGCTAGCTAGGGCTTAAACGTAGCGGACTCCCCGCTCGTTCCCATAAGTGAAGGGCCCCGGTTTCCCGGGGCCCTTCGGTTGCTGACCTTGAGTCAGGACAGCGGTTTGGGTTTAGAAGGTGAACGTGCGTCCACCGCCACTACCAGCAACGTTGATCGCCGCACCGTCATCGACCGCCGTGTAACCGGTGATCGAAGTGATGTCGGCCTGGGTGTTGATACCACCGGTGGTTCCACCGGACGTGACCAACACGTTGGTGATGGTCACCGTCAATGTCAGCCCGTCGGCACTTAGGACGCAGGTGACGTTCGAGCCACAGGTAAGAGTGGCCGTCGTGCCATCGATGTCCAACACGGTGAGGCTATTGGCCCCCGTGTCAGCTACCGCCTCCGAGAAGGTGATAGTGATGGTGTCGTTCGGGCTCAGGGTTCCGACCGCACTCGGCGCCACGTTGGCGCCAACCGTCGACACCAGGGTCGGGGCGGTGACGGGCGACTCGGTGATCGCCGGAACATTAGTTCCGGTGCCGAGGTCGCTCGAGGCCGCGGTGGGCCGCTGGGTCGCCACGAAGTTGTTGACCGCACCCTGGGTCAATGGAACTGTGATGCTCCACGTCCCGTCGGCGGCCGCCGTGGTCTCACCCAACTTCGCTTCGCCGGCATCGCGCAATCCGTTGTCGTTGGT